>CANQZT010000008.1 GCA_947628335.1 uncultured Clostridia bacterium
TTCTTAAGTATAATATAGAAGAGTAGGATTTCCTACTCTTTTATATTTCTTCTGCTTTTTATTATATATATTAAGTATGCAAATATTGAAAATAATGATATTACGTCAGCAAAAATATATATAGGTTTTTCTTTATAATCTACAGTTATTGTTCCAGACTTTGGCTCATTTAATTCTATTCTAATTACATTATTAGTTCCTTTTGTTATATTTAACTTATTTCCATTTTCATCTGTTGCCACATAGCCTGGATAATATAGCAATGGTACTTCTATATATCCATTATCAACAAGGCTATTGTAATTTAAGACTATTTTACTGCCATTTTTTTCATAATCATTAATATAAATTGAACTACTTGAAGTAATATATTTATTAGCAGAAAGAGCTGAGGTGTTAGTGCCGGATAAATAATATTCATTAAATGGTATAGGGTTATAATTTACAATGTTATATTTTGCTTGTTTTGAGTATGGAGTAGAAATTACAAAAAAGATTGCGATTGCTACTATTCCAATTCCCAGTACTATTTTATAATTTTCTATCAAACTATAATTATCATTATGCTTTGAATCTATATATTTTCCTATAATAATACTCATTGCCATTGCAATTGTTACAGTTGCAGGGCCCAAAAATCTCCATGCAAATTGCATAGTAGCAGATAGCCAATTTATTATTTTATAGTTAGTTTGTAATTCCTTCCAAGGCATTATAGATGTAGATAGAATTGTAAATGTAATACCTAAAAATGTTAATATTTTAATAAATTTTGTTAATGAATCGTTGCTATTTTTATTTTTTATTAAATATATTATACAAATAGGAATTCCTATAATGCAGAAAAAACCTAAAGAAAGATTCATTTCATTGATAGTGCCTTCAGCTGTGGTATGTGATACTTTATAACTGCTAATATCATCAAATACATTAAATAGTTCTGAAGGTAATACATTATGATTATCAAATGTGTAACCACCATTATTTTTTATAGGTCTTTCTTTTACATATAAATCTAAACTATATGCATCGAGAAATGGAATAATAAACCATAAATTTATTAATACAATCATTATACCAGATAGTATAATTTGGAAATATCTTTTTTCTTTAAAAATATTTTTTAAAAAACTTAATAATATAACGGCACATACAATTGCTGTAGTTATTATAGTCAATATGTGTGATTGCATAACACATGTTATACCTATTGTAAAAATATACCATTTTTTCTTATTGCCGATACACAATTCATATAGACCCCATATTACAAGTGGGAAAAATGCAAGTGCTAAGGCTTCACCAATGGCTCCTCTTGTATATAAAGTTACTAATCTATAAGAGGCTGTAGAATATATAATTGAGCCTATAATTCCTGCTGTTGTAGATTTTGAAATTTTCTTCAATGATATGTACGTAGAAAATACAGTTGCTATATTTATAAAAAACAACAATATTTTATAAGACAATTCAATTGAAGTATTTAATATGCGTAATATAGCAGGAAGATAAATAAATAGTTCTGGATAGAGCATAGGTACTGCATAACCATATCCATTATTAACTAATGGGTAAATTCTTGCTGGAATTTGAAAGCTTTCCAATGCACTTTTTAGACCATTAATTCTCATTATAGAAAATTCTATATCATGAGAATGTATTAAATAATCGTTAAAAAGTGGGTAGCATAAT
This sequence comes from uncultured Clostridia bacterium, assembly GCA_947628335.1. The sequence goes on from CANQZT010000008.1 coordinate 1,693, forward strand.
AATATTGCAATAGATGTTAATATAAGACCTATTTTTAATTTGTTACTTATATTTTTTTTCATATATAATATTCCAATAAGTAATAAGGTAACAAATAAGATAAAGCCTTGTATATATATATCAATTGTTTCTTTTGATGTATTATTAAATTTTAATAAAAACAGCTTTATTGCAATAGCACATATTGCTACATAAATTATAATATTTTTTATTCTTTGTTTATTGGTGTTTTTATCACTCATTATCATCACCAAAAATATTATATAATATAAAAGTTTATTTGACAATAATATTTTTTATTTATGCTAAATGTAATTCTTTTTGTATTTTTTTTATTTCTTGTAAGCTAACTTTACTGTAAAGTCTTATCTTATCAATATCTTCTCCATTTTTTAGCATTTCTTTTACAAAAATTAAACGACTTTCTTTTAATCCCTCCTTTCGACCTTCCTCTCGACCTTCTGCTATACCCTCTTTACGTCCTTGTAATTTTCCAGCACGAATAGCCTCTCGTTTTTCTTTGGCAATATCTTCTTTTACATAATCCCAAACACATTTCATATTTTCATCAGACCTTTCTTTAAATTTATATAGTAATTCATTACAAACATCTGTATCTAAAAGATTAGAAAAAGCATAAGTAATTAGTTTTCTAAAACTAGCACGCCTAGATATATCTGTAACAGTGGTAGATAATACATCTAATACATCATAAAGTTCTTTTTTTGATTTACATTTATATATAGCAAGAATATAGCTGATAATAGAATCTTTGTTAAGTAAAGTTTCTTTTGAATAATCATGAATGCTAATAAATTCATAATTAAACTGTAAATATTTATTTTTTTTAATAAAATCATCATCCTTGTATTGATTGATAGGGATAGTAGGATTAAGTTTCCATTTCCTGATACCAGAATAAAGTAGAATTGGAATAATATATGGTAAATTTTCTTTATTTTTTAAACGAGGAAAATCTGTAGTATCTCGTAAAATGGAAGTATAATATTCTAATATTCGAAAAGGCATAGTATTATCAATACTAGATTGATGTTCAACGAATATATAAATAGGTTTATTTTTTATTTTAAAAACAATGTCAGAATAACTACTTGAATAATCTTTGCCAATGTAACTTCGGTTGTACTTTATTAAATCGTTTGGGTCAACAAAGTAATTCAAAAAATGTTTTAAAAATAGAGAAAATTCTATTTGGTTGTTAAGTAAATCTCTATAAATTTTGTCATGAATATTATTATTGTTTGAGTAAGAATAAGGGAAAGAATCTTCTGTAAGATAGTAAGAAAAAGCATTCCTATACTTACGATAATCTTCATATGAAAAAATATTCAAACTATAATACCTTCTTTCTTCATTATAATATGATAAATTAAATTTGTCAATAAAGCACAAAAATTATTTTTTGAAAATATTTTAGAGAACATAATTAAAATGATTAAAATTTAATAAAAAATTATAAAAGTAAGACTAAAGTAGTTGAACAAATAAATTAAATAATAAAAGTATAAAAAAGTCAAGAAAAATGAATGCTAAAATATAAAATTCTGTAAAAATCTTGATATTTTCTATGAATTAATATATGATAAAAAAGAAAATAACATAAAAATTAAGGTGGTAATAAATGTACTTAAAAAGGCTAGAATTACAAGGATTTAAATCCTTTGCTGATAAAACAATATTAGAATTTAGACAAGGAATTACATCAGTTATTGGGCCAAATGGCTCAGGTAAAAGTAATATTTCAGATGCTATTAGATGGGTACTTGGGGAGCAAAGTATGAAATCTTTAAGAGGCTCAAAATCCGAAGATATTATTTTTGCAGGAACGCAAAATAGAAAGTCTCTAGGATTTGCAGAAGCATCAATTGTATTTGATAATACTGATGGAAAACTTCCAATTGAATATAATGAAGTAACAGTTACAAGAAAAATATATAGATCAGGAGAATCAGGTTATTTTATTAATAAAACACCATGTAGGTTAAAAGATGTACAAGAATTATTTATGGATACAGGAATAGGAAAAGATGGATATAGTATTATAGGTCAAGGAAAAATTGACGAAATACTTAGTAATAAATCAGAAGATAGACGACATATATTTGAAGAAGCAGCAGGAATTGTAAAATATAGAGTAAGAAAGTTAGAATCTGAAAAAAAATTAGAAAATACAAAATTGAATTTATTAAGAATAAATGATATTTTATCTGAAGTAGAAGGAAGTATTGAACCACTGAAGATACAATCTGAAAAAGCAAAAAAATTTTTGGATTTAAGAGAAGAATTAAAAGGAATTGAGATTGGATTATTTCTTCACAATATAGATACAAACAAAGAAAAACTAGCTCAAATAGAAGAAGATGAAGAGGTATTAATATCTCAGAATGAACAAGAAAATAAAAAAATGGATTCTTTAAATGAATTAAAAGAAAAATTAAAAGTAGAGATTAATCAAATAACAGATGAAATAGAAAAAGCACAAAATTTAGGTTTTGAAAGTGGAAAACAAATAGAACAAATAAATTCTAATATAAATGTAGCAAATGAGAGAATTGCCAATAATGAAGAGAATAACAAAAGATACGAAGAGGAAATAAATGAAAATAAAAATAGGATTAAAGAATTAGAGGAAGAAAAAGAATCTAAAATAGAAAAGAAAACAAATCTTTTTGAGAATAAAGAAAAATTTCAAAAAGATTTAGAAGAAAAAGAAAAAGAACTTGAAAGTTTAACAAAAAAATTATCTTCAAAAGAATTAGAAATAGAAGCAAAAAAAGCAAAAGTAGAGAAAAATACAGATTTAAAATATGAGAAAAATGCTGAAATTAATACAATAGATGTAACATTAGAAAATGATGAAAAAAGAGAAAATAATATAAAGTCAGAAATACAGATTACTATATCTGAATTAGATAGTACAAGAATTACAAAAGAGGAAATATCGAAAACATTTAATGAAATTGAAAACGAGAGAAATGTTATTTTAAAATCATTAGAAGAAGCAAAAAACATAAAACAAACACATGAAGAAAAAATAAAGAAATATGTTGCTAATATAAATACATATGAAACAGAAGAAAGAATAAAATCTTCAAGACTCAAATTTTTGCAAGAGACAGAAAAAGAAAAAGAGGGATATGTAAGAAGTGTAAAGGCATTATTATTAGATTGTGAAAAAGATAAAACGCTATCAAAAGGAGTAGATGGTGTACTTAGCAGTTTAATTAAAGTAGATAAACAATATGAAACAGCAATAGAGATGGCACTAGGGGCTACACTTCAAAACATAGTAACAGATACTGAAGAAGATGCTAAAAAATTAGTAGAACATTTAAGAAAGAACAATTTAGGAAGGGCAACATTTTTACCTATTACCTCTGTAAAAGGTAAAAAAATAGATAAAATAAATAGTAAAGGAATAGATGGAATAATTGGTATTGCATCTGAAATTGTAAAGACAGATTCTAAATATAAAGAAATTATAGATAACTTATTAGGAAGAACGGTTATAGTAAATGATATGGAAAATGCTATAAAGTTATCAAAACAAAATCATTATAGTTTTAAAATAGTAACTTTGAAAGGTGATATTATAAATCCATCAGGTGGAATTACTGGAGGTTCTATTAATCAAAAAACAGTTAATATTTTAGGAAGAGCAAGGGAGATTGAGGAACTAGAAAAAGAGTTAAAAAATATTGCACAAAAAATAGAAAAAGAAAAGCAAGAAAAAGAAGAATATGAAAAAGGAATTGAAAATATTCTTGAAGAAGTAGAAGCACAAGAGTTAAAACTTCAAGAAATAGATATTACTTATGCAACAGATAAACAGAAATTATTGGCAGTAGAAGAAAATATAGATAAATTACAAACTCGTCTTACAAAATTAAGAACAGAACAAGACCAACTTGTTCAAAATAGAGAAAAAATGATACAAGAAAAAGAAGAAAAACAAAAAGAAGTAAATATATTATTAGAAGAGTCAAGCAAGTTAAGTGAAGAAATTGAACAATATGCAATTTTAAATAAAGATAATCAAAAGTATATAGATGACTTGAATTTTGATATTACTAATTTAAAGATTTCAGTATCATCATTTGATGAAAGTGAAATTTCAATTGATGAAATTGTAGAAAGAATTGATTTGGATATTGAAAAATGTAATGAAGGTATAAAAAATAAGGAAAAACAAATAGAAAGTATTAAATTGGACAATAAAAATTTGCAAATGTTACTTATGGAATATCAAGAACAAATAGAAAATATAAAGAATGAAGTAACAGTTGGAAAAGAAAAAGTAGAGCAGTTAAAAAAAGAACGAACGATAAAAAATGAGAAACAAACAAAAGTAGAAGAGGAAATCTTAGTACAATTTAATGTAATAGAGGATTTAAAAGCACAAATTGTGAAAATTGATGTAAGAAAAACAAAGATTGAAGAAGATATAGAAGATGTAATTAACAAAATGTGGGAAGAGTATGAAATAACTCCAAGCAATGCAGTAGATTATAAAAAACCTAACAATGTACCGGAAACCACCAAAAGAGTAAATAACATACGAAATCAAATAAAAAATTTGGGCAGTATTAATATTGATTCAATAGAAGAATATAAGCAAACCAAAGAAAGATATGATTTTATGTGTGAGCAAAGATTAGACTTAGAAAATGGAATGAATAAATTAAAAAAGGTTATTAGTGATATGACAACGGTTATGAAAGAGCAATTTGAAGAAAAGTTTAATATTATTAATAAAAATTTTGGAGAAGTGTTTAGAGAATTATTTGGAGGTGGAAAAGCTGAACTTATTTTAACTGATACTGAAAATGTATTGGAATGTGGGATAGAAATACAAGTTCAACCACCTGGAAAAAAACTACAAAGTATGAGTTTGCTTTCAGGAGGAGAAAAAGCATTTACTGCAATTGCGTTATTATTTGCTATATTAGAGATAAATCCAGCACCATTTTGTGTACTTGATGAAATAGAAGCAGCGTTAGATGATGTAAATGTATATCGATATGCTGATTATTTAAAAAAATTTTCGGATGCAACACAATTCTTAGTAATAACACATAGAAAAGGAACAATGGAAGCAGCAGATACTGTTTATGGTATTACTATGCAGGAAAATGGTATATCAAAATTATTATCAATGAAGTTAGGAAAAGCATAAAAAATTTTAAAATCGCCTAAAAAAGCATGAAAATGCTCTTTTAGGCGATAGTTTTAATTATTTATCATAACTCATGTTGGTCAAGCATACAATAGTAAAAAAGAACAAAGGAGTGTTGAAAACATGTGGCATACAATGGATGTTGATGAAATAAGAAGAACTGTGAGGACAAACATTAATGTAGGGTTGTCTGATGAAGAGGTAAGTAAGAGGTTACAAGAGAATGGGTTAAATAAGTTACAAGATAAAAAAAGAGAGAATATTTTTATTCGTTTTTGTAAACAGTTCAATGATTTTATGATTATTATATTAATCATTGCATCTGCTATTTCTGCTGTGATGGCATATATAGAAGGAACAGGAGATTATATAGATTCAATTATTATTATTGCAATAGTTGTATTTAATGCTTGTCTTGGTCTTGTTCAAGAATCAAAGGCAGAAAAGTCTATAGAAGCTTTGAAGAAAATGTCTACGCCAGTGGCGAAAGTAAAAAGAAACGGAAAAATTATGGAAGTAGATAGTGAACAAATAGTTGTAGGAGATATTATAATATTAGAAGCAGGAAGTTATGTTCCAGCAGATGCAAGGTTAATAAAATCATCTCATTTGAAAATAGAGGAATCAGCTTTAACAGGAGAAACAGTTCCAGTAGAAAAAGAAGCAAAAGTAATATTAAAAAAAGATGTTTCTACTGCTGATACAATTAATATGGTGTTTGCAACCACAATGATAGTAAATGGACATGCTGAAGCTATTGTAACAGATACAGGAATGAATACAAAAGTAGGAAAAATTGCAAAAATGATAATAAATGATGAGTCACCAGTTACACCAATTCAAAGAAAATTAGCTGAGGTAGGTAAAATTTTAGGAGTTACTTGTTTATTAATTTGTTTTGCTATTTTTGTAATTGGGATATTTAAAAGAATTGAGCCTATGGAAATGTTTATGACATCAGTTGGACTTGCTGTTGCTGCAATTCCAGAGGGTCTGCCAGCAATTGTAACTATTATGTTGTCGATAGGAGTTACAAAAATGGCGAAAAAAAATGCAATTATTAGAAAATTACCTGCAGTAGAAACACTAGGTAGTAGTAAAGTGATTTGTTCAGACAAAACAGGAACGTTAACTCGGAAATAAAATGAAAGTTGTAGATGTACAAGATATAAATGGAAAGGTTGTTATAGACAAAGAGTATAATTTTATGTTAGGTCTTGCAAGTATGTGTACTGATTGTATACTAGAAGTGGAAAATGGGAAAACGATTGCAAAAGGAGAAGCTACAGAAAACGCAATTGTGGATGAAGCTATAAGAGTAGGTAAAAATAAAATGGAATTATATGAACAGTATCCACGTGTACAAGATATACCTTTTGATTCAGATAGAAAAAGGATGACTACTATTCATAAATATGGTAACAAGTATAGAGTTATTACAAAAGGAGCTCCAGATGTATTATTAGATAGATGCACAAGGTATTATTATAATCAACAAACTTTTAGCCTAAATAATGATAAGAAAAAACAAATAAATATGAAAAATACTAATATGGCTAAAAAAGCATTAAGGGTAATTGCGATTGCTTATAAGGATATAGATATTTTGCCGAATGAAAAAGAATTGGAAAATATAGAAAAGGATTTAATTTTTGTAGGTTTGATAGGTATGATAGATCCTCCAAGACAAGGGGTAAAAGAAGCAGTTAGTACATGCAAAAAGGCAGGTATTAAGACGGTTATGATAACAGGAGATCATATAATTACAGCAACTCAAATTGCAAAAGATTTGAGAATATTAAGACCAAATGATATTGCAATAACAGGAGCAGAACTTGATAATATATCAGATGAAGAATTACAAAAAAATATTATGAAATATTCAGTATTTGCACGAGTATCTCCAGAACATAAAGTTAGAATTGTAAAAGCTTTTAGAGCTTCAGGGGCTGTTGTTGCTATGACTGGAGATGGAGTAAATGATGCACCAGCATTGAAAAATGCAGATATTGGTATTTCTATGGGGCTAAATGGTACAGATGTAGCTAAAAATGCATCAGATATGATTTTAACAGATGATAATTTTGTAACAATTGTAGAAGCAGTAAAACAAGGTAGAAATATATTTGATAATATAAAAAAAGCAGTTCATTTTTTGATAGCAACAAATATAGGAGAGATTGTAACTATATTTGTAGGGTTATTACTGGGGTTAAAGACGCCATTACTTGCAATACAGTTATTATGGATTAATTTAGTAACAGATTCTATTCCTGCAATTGCATTAGGGTTAGAGGCTCCAGATAAAGATATAATGAATAAAAAACCACGAGATTCAAAATCAGGAATTTTTTCAGATGGATTATGGGGAAAGATTTTTGTAGAGGGAACGATGATTGGGATTTTAACATTATTTGCATTTAGCTTAGGGAATAATTTATATGGATTAGAAGTTGGAAGAACAATGGCATTTTTATCACTAGGTTTATTGGAGTTAGTACATAGTTTCAATATAAAAAGTGACGAATCAATTTTTAAATCAGGTATTTTTGAAAACAAATATTTAGTTGGAGCATTAATACTAGGAATAATTTTACAAGCTGGAGTTGTATGTGTACCAGCACTTGCGAAGATTTTTAGTCTTGTGCCATTAAATTGTATACAATGGATATACGTTGCTTTAATATCTATTTCACCAATTGTAATTATGGAAATGCAAAAGAAGTTTAATGAAATAAAATTTGGAAAGATAGTATATGGATATAAAGAGAGTAATTATTAAAATATTGAATTTTGCAAATATGGACAAAAAATTTTGTTTATGATATACTATAACAGAATTAATATATAGGGAGAGATTTATGAAGATACTATTAACAAGACATGGTCAAACTGATTGGAATGTTTTAGGAAAGGTACAAGGAATAACGGATATTGAATTAAATGATACAGGGATTAAGCAAGCGGAAAAAACAAGAGAGGAATTGCTTAATTATCCAATAGACATTATATTATCATCACCTTTAAAAAGAGCAAAAAAAACAGCAGAGATTATAGGAAAAGGAAGAAATATACCTATAATAATAGAGCCAGGTCTAAAAGAAAGATGCTTTGGAAAATTTGAAGGAAAAACCAGAGAAGAAATTGATTCTTATGAAATGTGGAATTATAACTTGAATAAACAATATGAAGATGTTGAAAGTGTAAAGGATTTATTCAAAAGAGTGGATATGTTGTTAAACAAAGTAAAACAAACATATCAAGATAAAACGGTTTTACTTGTAACACATGGAGGAGTTTGTGTTCCAATCAGAGCTTATTTTGAGGGAATGCCAGAAGATACTGAAAGATTAACTAATTTAGGACTCGGTAACTGTGAAATAAAAAAATATGAATTATAAATGAAAGAGCCCAATATTTTATATAAAATCTAAAATGTATATATTATTGTTTAGGAGATGAATAAGAATGGAATATATAATGAAAACAGAAAATACATGTTCAGGAAGAATAAAATTTACTTTAGAAGGTAATGTAGTTAGAAATGTTGAGTTTTTAGATGGTGGATGTCCTGGAAATTTACAAGCATTACCAAGACTTGTAGAAGGAATGACTGTTGAAGAAATAGAGAAAAAAATTGGTGGAATAATATGTGGTAGAAGAGGAACATCATGTGCAGACCAATTAGCAAAAGCAGTTAGAAAAGCACTAGAACAAGAGAAAAATAAAAAATAAATATATTTAAAATGTCGTAAGAGAGGTAGATAAAATGAATGTACTAAAATTAGATGATTTCTCAGTAGAAGAAATTAACAAAATATTGGATCTTGCAGAAGAATTTAAAAATGGAAAAAAGGTAGATTACCAAGGAAAGAAAGTTATATCAAATTTATTTTTTGAGCCATCAACAAGAACTCATTATAGTTTTGATATGGCTGCATTAAAATTGGGATGTAGAACACAAAACTTTGATGCAGGGAATTCAAGTCTAAAAAAAGGAGAAAGTCTATATGATACAGTAAAAACATTCGAAATGTTTGGAACGGATGCTATAGTAATTCGACATGTAGAAAATGAATATTATAAACAACTAGAGGGAAAAATAAATGTACCAATCTTAAATGGTGGAGATGGAACAGGAAATCATCCATCACAATCATTATTAGATTTATTAACAATACGTCAAGAATTTGGAAGATTTGAAGGACTAAAAGCAGTAATAGTAGGAGATATAAAGCACTCAAGAGTTGCACATACGAACATAGAAGTAATGGAAAGACTAGGGATGACAGTATATACATCAGGCCCAGAAGAATATAAAGAAGAAGGATATAATTTTGTAAATTTAGATGAAATTATAGATAAAGTAGATGTAGTCATGTTATTAAGAGTACAACACGAAAGACACGAAAATTCAATGATAGAAACGCAAGAAGAATATCATAAATTACATGGTCTAAATATTGAACGTGTAATGAAAATGAAAGACAATGCAATTATTATGCATCCAGCACCATTTAATAGAGGGGTAGAAATTGCAGATGATGTTGTAGAATGTGAAAAATCACGTATATTTAAACAAATACAAAATGGGGTGTATGTAAGAATGGCTTTAATATATATGGCACTTGAAGAAAATCTTTAAAAAACTATTGTACAAAATAAATATCTATGATATAAAATATATAGATATTATATAGAAAATGTGAGGTGTAGCCTTATGGACGAAAATATAGATAAAGATAAAAAGACCATTTTAATAGTCGATGATGAGCAACATATTGTAGATATTTTAGTATATAATTTAGAAAAAGAAGGATATAACACATTACAAGCAAATGATCGGATTAACAGCAGTAGATATAGCATTAAATCAAAAACCAGATTTAATTTTATTAGATATAATGTTACCAAAGATGGATGGACTTGCAGTATGTAAAAGAATAAGGCATACGTTAAATGTGCCAATTTTAATGTTAACAGCAAAAGACGAAGAAATAGATAAAATTTTAGGATTAGAACTAGGAGCAGATGACTATGTAACAAAGCCATTTAGTGTAAGAGAATTAATGGCAAGAATAAAAGCAAATTTAAGAAAAGTAGAAGCGTCATCAAATATCAATATAAATACAGAAAAAGAAGAAAACACAAATAAAATTGTTGTAGGAGATTTAAGTTTAGATTTAGATAAATTTGAAGTGAAAGTAAATGGAGAAGTAGTAGACCTAACGTTAAGAGAATTTGAAGTTTTAAAATATTTAGCAAATCAACCAGGCCAAGTTATAACAAGAGAAATATTACTAGAAAAAGTATGGGGATATGAATATTATGGAGATATAAGAACAGTTGATGTTACGGTTAGAAGGATACGTGAAAAAATAGAAAAAGATACATCAGCTCCAAAGATATTAATAACAAAAAGAGGAGTAGGATACTATATAGCATCAAAATAAATATACTGTATTAATTGGCTTTGCCAAAAGCAGGTTTATATAAAGGAGGTCGAGAGTCAAAAAAGACTTTCGACCTTAAAACAGTTAGGAGGATACTATGATAAAAAATGTACAATTAAAAATAATATTTATATTAACCATTATTGCTGTAATTCTAATTGGAGGTGTAGGAACATTCTTTTTATTAAATCTACAAACTATTTATATAGACATAGCATCAAAAAATAACATAGAGGAATTGCAAAATCAAATATCAACTTTAATACATAATGGAACTATATTATCTGTGTATGCAGTAGTATCGTTTATTATTATATTTATAGGAATTACAATATTTGTTATTACAAAAATAACTATGCCACTAAATAGATTAATAGATAGTGCAAAAAAAGTTGCAACAGGTGAAGAAGCAAAAATAAAAGAGCAAAAAAATACAAAAGAAGTAGATGAAATAGCAGGTGCACTTGGAATGGTAACGACCGAATTAAAAGAAAATTTAAGTGAAGTGTCAAGACAAAAGAATCAAATAGAAACGATATTATTACATATGACAGATGGGATTATTGCTTTTAATATGGATGGTAGAATTATTCTTGTTAATCCAGCAGCAACAAGATATTTAAGGATTATGCCAGAAGATGATACATTTGATAAAATATTTAAAAGACTAAATGTAGAAATAAATATGGAAAAAATTATATATTTAGATGATTGGACTTCATCAGAAGAAAGAATAAGTGTAGGAGATAGACATGAAAATTTATTCTTTGCTCCATTGAAGGATGAATTTGGTAGAGCTGAAGGCGTTATGGTGGTAATACAAGATATTACAGAACATGTAAAATTAGATAATATGAGAAAAGAATTTGTTGCAGATGTATCACATGAGCTAAAAACACCAATTACGTCAATAATGGGATATGCAGATACATTATTAGAAGGAGAATATGATAAACAAACGCAAGATAAATTCTTAAATGTAATTGCAACAGAAGCAAGAAGAATGGCAAAACTAGTTACTGATTTGCTAGCACTTTCAAGATTTGATAACAAACAAGTACAAGTACAAAAAGAAGAATTTGATTTAGGAGAATTAGTCAAAAACTGTCAAGAAAAAGTACAAATAGAAATGGATAAAAAAAGACATAATGTAGAATGTTTTGTAACAGCAAATGTTCCACCAGTTTATGCAGATAAAAGTGGAATAGAAAGGGTAGTTCTAAATGTATTAACAAATAGTATAAAATATACTAAAGAAAATCGGTCACATAAAAATTTATGTAGGATTTGTATATAATGATGCATATATAAAAGTGATAGATAATGGTATTGGTATACCAGAACAAGACTTAACAAGAATATTTGAAAGATTTTACAGAGTAGATAAAGCGCGTACAAGAGAAATGGGAGGAACAGGTCTTGGTCTTTCTATTGCAAAAGAAATTTTAGATAATAATGATGGAAGTATAGATATAAAAAGTGAGCAAGGCAAAGGCACTGAGGTTGTAATTCGAATACCTACTAAAAAATAGCAAACACATATTGATAAAACAAAAAATTTAATATATAATAGAAAAGCAAAAAGGGTACAAGAAAGGAAGAAAATAAATGAGTGAAGAGACAAAAGCAAAACTTAAAGATGGATTAGAATGGGTATATTGTATAGTAATAGCAGTTGTTTTAGCATTATTAGTTAGATATTTTATAGGAACACCAACTATTGTACAGCAACCATCTATGTATCCTACATTAATAGAGGGGCAAAGATTAATATTAAATAGAATTGTTAGAACTACACATTCTATGCCATCAAGAGGTGATATAATAACTTTTGAAGCACCTTCAAAATCTTATGTTCCAGCAGCAGTAATAGATAATGAAAATCCAGTAGCAGAATATAATTATACTTTCAACAATATTTTTTCAAAATTTCGTTATTATGTGTTAGAAATTGGAAAAGAAAGTTATATTAAAAGAGTAATTGGCTTGCCAGGAGAACATGTAAAGATTGACGAAGGAAAAGTATATATTAATGGAGAAGAGTTAAAAGAAGACTATCTACAACCAGGAGTTAGTACAGAAAAAACAGGTCCATTTGTAGATTTTACGGTACCAGAAGGAGCAGTTTTTGTAATGGGAGATAATAGATCACATAGTACAGATTCAAGAGCATTTGGATGTATACCATTAGAAAAAATAGAAAGCAAAGTATGGATTCGTATTTGGCCACTTAACTTATTTGGAAAAGTAAAATAGAATTATGAAGGAAGGAAAAAGGCTTGAGTTTTGAAAACCTGATTGGAAATGAAGAAGTAAAGCAAACAATAAATAAAATAATACAATCGAAAAAATTAACACATAGCTATATGTTCATAGGACCAAGTGGGGTAGGAAAAAGTTTATTCGCAAAGGAATTTGCAAAAATGATTTTATGCAGTGGAGAAGATAATATACCATGTAATAAATGCAAATCTTGCATAGAATTTGATACAAACAATCATCCAGATTTAATAGAAATATTGCCAGATGCAGGAAATATAAAAATTGAGCAAATAAGAAAAATGCGGAGAAAAAGTTTTAGAAAAGCCAATAATATCAGAAAAAAAAGTATATATAATAAAAGATGCAGATTGTATGACAAAGGAAGCGGCTAATTGCCTATTAAAAACATTAGAAGAACCGCCAAGTTTTATAACAATTATAATGACAGGTTCAAATGAAAGTATGTTTTTAAATACGATAAAATCAAGATGCATGAAAATTAATTTTAAAAAAATAGAAAACGAAAAACTAAAAGAATATTTAGAAAAAACAAAAAAATATGAAGTAAATGATAGCATTTTAAAACTATCAGAAGGTAGTATTGAAAAAGCAATTAGATTTTATGAGAAAAAAGAGGATTATGAAAAAATAATAGACATATTTAACAATATAGAAAAATATCAGTTGCTTGATGTAATAAACAAATTAGAATTTCTATATAACAATAGAGAAAATATATTTGAAATATTAGACTATATAAATATTTTATTACAATCAAAATTACTAGATAAACCAAAGTATATACAATATATAGAGGCAGTGGAACAAACGAAAAAACGATTAAAAGCAAATAGTAACTATGATATGAGTATTGATAGCATGTTATATAAAATATGGGAGGAATAATATTTTGAAGGAAATAATAGGTGTAAGATTTAAAAGACCAGGAAAAATTTATTTTTTTGATCCAAAAGATAATAAAATTGAAAAAGGTCAATTTGTAATAGTAGAAACAGCTATGGGAGAAGAATATGCAGAGGTAGTTATTGCAAATAGAAAAATTCCAACAGAAAAAATAGAAAATGAATTAAAACCAATTATTAGAGTAGCAACAAACAAAGACCAAAAACATAATGAAGAAAATAAAAGGAAAGAAAAAGAAGCATTTAATATATGCCTAGAGCAAATAAAGAAACATAAATTAGATATGAACCTGATAGATACAGAATATAAATTTGACAATAGCAAGTTAATGTTCTATTTTACAGCAGAAGGAAGAATAGATTTTAGAGAACTTGTAAAAGACTTAGCAGCTATTTTTAAAACAAGAATTGAACTTCGACAAATAGGAGTAAGAGATGAAGTTAAAAGAATAGGAGGAAATGGAATTTGTGGAAGACAGTTATGTTGTTGTTCATTTTTGGGAAATTTTGAAACAGTATCTATAAAAATGGCAAAAGAACAAAACATTTCATTAAATCCATCAAAAATTTCAGGAAACTGTGGAAGATTAATGTGTTGTTTAAAATATGAACAAGAAGCATATGAAGAGAAACTTGCAAAACTTCCAAAAGTTGGAGCAATTGTTAAAGCACAAGAAGACGGAGAAGGAGTAGTAGATTCAGTTGAAATATTGAAAGAAAAGGTAAAAGTAAAGTTTAAAGATAAAGATGGTTTCTTTTATAAAAAATTTGATGCAAGTGAGCTAGAATTAATAAAAGATGTAGAAGAAAAAGATGATATGCAAGGAATAGACAAAGAAGAATTAAGGGAACTAAAAAAATTAGAAAAATTAGATGAACAAGATTTAGCAGCAAGTCAAACCCCATAATTAGTTATAAATATTTATATATAAAATAAAATGTACTAATAAAGGAGGCGAAAAATATGGCATATAAAATTACAGATAAATGTATTAGTTGTGGATCATGTGCAGCAAATTGTCCAGTAGAATGTATATCACAAGGCGATGACAAATATGTAATAGATGCATCAGCATGTATTGAATGTGGAACATGTGAAGGCGTTTGTCCAGTAAGTGCACCAGAAAAAGAATAAGACTTAAGGTCTTATTCTTTTTCTGTCATTTCTTCTAAATCTAACAATTCTTGCCATCTATCATCTACTTCTTTTTGAAATTCTGCAATCATCCATTCATTGCCAGGTTTAAACATATGTCTAAAACGTTTTTGAGGTTTTAAGAAATCCTCAATAGGAAGTTTATTTTTAGGTTTATAGTTAATAACATATTTACCATTAATTACTTCATATAAAGGCCAATAGCATGTTTCAACAGCTAATTTATTAATTTCCATTAAATCATCTGTTGCATATCCCCATCCTCTAGGGCAAGGAGCAAGAACATTTAAGAAACATGGACCTTCTGTATAAATTGCTTTTTGTGATTTTTCATATAAATCTTTAAAATTGTTTAATCCAATAGATTGAGCAACATAAGGTAAATGATGAGCAACCATAATTTTTGCTAAATCTTTTCTAGATTGCATTTTTCCAGGAATAACGCTTCCAGCAGGACTAGTAGTAGTATCAGCAAATTTTGGAGTTGCACTAGAACGTTGAATTCCAGTGTTCATATAAGCACCATTATCGTAGCAAACATATACCATATCATGACCACGTTCCATAGCACCAGAAAGGGCTTGAAGTCCTATGTCGTAAGTACCACC
>CANQZT010000009.1 GCA_947628335.1 uncultured Clostridia bacterium
TGATCTCCTAAATATCCAGTCTATGTATTATGCTTAGGAGATCCAGGCCAATTGCCGCCAATTAATAAAAATGAAGATAATCATTTATTAGATTGTCCTCATGTATTCCTAGATGAAATAATGCGACAAGAGGAAGATAGTGAAATCATTAAGCTAACTATGGATATTCGTACAGGTAAACAATTAACTGAATTTAAAGGCAAAGAAGTTCAAATACTTAAAAAAGAAGAGCTAACAACTGGTATGCTATTGTGGGCAGACCAAATTATATGTGCAACCAATAGTACAAGAATAGCTTTAAATAATCAAATGCGAGATTTAACTGGTAAGCATGGAGAGCCACAAGACGGAGATAAAGTTATTTGTTTAAAAAATAACTGGGATATATATTCTGAGAATGGAGATCCGCTTGTAAATGGAACTATTGGATATTTAAGAAATCCATTTAGTTCATATCTTCAAATTCCAGCTAAAATAAGCAGTGATAAAAAACCTAAGAAATTAGATTTAATTATATCTGAATTTGTTTCAGACACAGATGAAAACTATGGCGAGTTAACAATGGATAAGCAATTAATCTTGACTGGTGAACCAGGATTAGATTGGAAAACTAGCTATAATATGAATAGAACTATTAATTTTAGAAATTCTGTTCCAGACCAGTTCACCTATGGGTACGCGATTACTTGTCACAAAAGTCAAGGTAGTGAGTGGGATAATGTCTTGGTCATTGAAGAAGGATTCCCATATAATGAAGAAGAGCACAGACGTTGGCTTTATACGGCATGCACCCGCGCCGCAAAGCGTTTAGTAATCATAAAGAAAGATTAGGAGAAACAAATAAATGAATAAAAAATATAATATACAAACAGTAATTAATGGTAGATTTGCCGTATGGTACATGGAAACACCTAAAGATAGATATAAATTAGGCGTTTGGAAAATAATTGATTTATCTACTGGAACTAGACCAACTAGATTTGCTTTTAGAAAAAAAGTTAAAGGTAAAGAAAAAACTCAAGAGCAATTAGATAACATTCTATTAGGTAATGCAATTAGAAATTTCTATAGAAGAAATGTATATCGCGGAAATCACTATGAAAATAAAACTAAGGAGGCGTAAAAATGAACCCAAGTCAATTTATTGAAATGTTATTATTTAGAAGAATTATTAATGAAAATGGCAGAGCTATTATTCTTGATAATGGAATAATTATTGAGAATGCAGATTTTGCTAACGTTAATTTTAATAAACAAATTACTTCAGTTAATTATAATGAAGATAGATCTATTAATTTATTAAGCAATCAAGAGTTGGTATGTAAAATAACAAACGCAGATAATATTCAAATTAAAATGCCAAATGATGATAATATAATGCCTATGAACTTAGACTAGCGGCGGCCGCATGTGGGAGATGCTAGCGTAGCTAGCTATTCCGTCATCACATAGAAAGAGAGAGTGAATAAATGAAACAATCTACAATTCTTATTCCTACTTTTGAAAAATGGAAAGCAATTCAGCTTACAAGCTATAATATAGAAGAATTTAGAAAATTTCTTAATGAACATGGTGAATTTATTGCAGATATAAGTGGTCATTTAAACAATAAAAATAATTATGATGAATTAACAATTTCATTCTATTGAAATCCATATCAACATGATAACTATGAAAAAATTACTTTAAGATTGTATGAAATTTTTATGTATAATACTGATGATGCAGACATGTATAAAATAATCAAACCTGGAGATATAAGAGAAGAGTGATACGTTCATGCAGATTAAGACTAGCTATTTTTATCAAATAAGGAACTTCCCTAAGAAACTATAGGACAATTATAAATAAATAATTATAAATATCTTTTATATATTAATGATACCAACATGATATCATTATATACAAAGGAGGAATTATAATGGAAAAACTGTATATAGTATATTTACATAGAAATAAAATAAATGGAAAATGTTATGTAGGTCAAACTTGTCAAAAACCTGAAGCTAGATGAGGATTTCAAGGGCAAGGATACAAAGAACAAGAATATTTTTATAGAGCTATTCAAAAATATGGATGAGAAAATTTTGAACATATCATATTAGAAGAAGAGATTCCAGAGAAAGATGTTGATGAGAGAGAATCTTTTTGAGCTGGATATTATCATGCATTAGCTCCAGAAGGATATACTCTTAGAGTAGGTTCTCAAAATCATTATCAAGCTTCTGAAGAAATATGAAATATATGGTCTCATGCATCAAAAGAAAAATGAAAAAATGAAGAATATAGAAAAAAAATTAGTCAAAAAAGAAAAGAAGAATGAAAAGACCCTAAAGTTAGAGAAATATGTTTAAAAAATTTAGATAGAACAGGCAAAGGCGGAAAATTAAGAAGTAAAGCTGTAAGATGTATTGAAACAGGAATTGTTTATCCATCTATGAGAGAAGCTGAAAGACAAACTGGTATTCATTATAATAATATTAGTCAAGTTTGTAGTGGGCAAAGGAAAACTGCAGGGGGTTTTCACTGAGAAAAAGTTGAATAAAGGAGGGATGTTATGAAAATCAGAACTAGCTATTTTTACCAAATTAGAAATTTTACCAAAAATATGATTCCGGTATCTACAGCTATCTGAGATCCGTAGCCAGCATGGTACCACAATTTTACTGGAGATTATTCTCATTTATTCTATGATAGACGTGGCATATTAAATGGATTAAGATGTGAAACTATAATAGAACAAGGTAGACATTCTAATCACGGTCCAGAAGTATGCCCGTGTGAAGATAAAAACTATAACACTTGTTCTTTTTTGCATAATTATAGAGAAAATTTAAACAATATAGATTTTGATACATTATATAAAGATTTTGAAGATTTAGCAAAATTGTATCAAGAAAAAGAAAATATAAAAGAAGAAATAACAATAGTGTTAATAGTTTATGAGACACCAAATAATCCATGCAGTGAGCGGAAACCGCTGCAAGAATACTTTAAAGCCCATGGCGTAGAATGTAATGAACTAGAATATCCAATTCAAAAACTACAAATAAAAAATGAAGAATTCAATTTTTAGAAAGGAAAATAAATATGTCTGTTGTATTAGGTATAAAATATAAAGATGGAGTCATATTAGCAGGAGATAAGCAACTAACAAAAGGATATACAAAAGAACATGAAGATAAATCCTTTAAAAAAATATATCAAACTCAATATTCAAATATAGGTTTTGGTGGAGTTGGTTCTGGACGAATTAGTAATGTTCTAGAAACAATGGATGATCCAGTTCCATTAAGTGATATATTTATAGATAAAAAAGAAATAAATAGAATATATATTATTAAAAATATTGTTCCTATTCTTTTTGATACTTTTAGAAAAAACAATTGCATAATAAAAAATAGTGATGGAATAGAAGAGCTAAATGGAAGGTTATTAATATGTACTAAAGATGAAATAATGGTTATGGATGCCATTGGTTGCGTTTTTTCTTCAAAGAATTACGCGGCTATTGGGGCTGGAGAAGATTTAGTTTCAGGATATTTAAATACTTTTAAAAATGCTGATTTTAATAATTTTACTGAAGAACAAGCAATACAAATTGCAAAAAAGGCTATTATAGAAAGTTGTAAAGATAATATTACTATTAATAATAAAGTTGATATTATTGTATTAAAAAAATAATTACCTGAAATATAAAACTGTATTAAACTAGGCATGCTATTGAGTGGACCATTTTGACTTTTAATTAAAAAATTGATATAATATATATAGAAAAAATAAAAATAACTACTTGCTAAATGGAGATGGAATATGCAAAAGCAATTCATCAATATTAGAAGAAGAAAGGAATAGGGCAAATGAATAAAAGATTTGAAGTTCATAGTCATACAATGTATAGCAATATTCGATTATTAGATTCGATTAACAGACCAAAAAATTTAATTAATAGAGCAATAGAATTAGGTTTAGCAGGCATTGCAATTACAGATCATGAGTGTATTAGCTCTCATCCTGAAATTAATTTTTATGCCGATGAAATTCATAAAGAATATCCTGATTTTAAAATTGCATTAGGTAATGAAATTTATTTAACTGATACACGTGATATGGGACAAAGATATTATCACTTTATTTTAATTGCTAAAAATAAAGAAGGTCATAGAGCATTAAGAGAGTTATCTTCAAGAGCATGGATGAACAGTTATTGGGATAGAGGACTTGAGAGAGTCCCAACATTAAAAAGTGATATTGAAGAAATAATGAAAAAATATCCTAATAGTTTAATTGCAACAACAGCATGTTTAGGTGGGGAATTAAGTGTTAATACTTTAAATTTAATTAATGCAGAAAAAATAAATGATAAAGATGGCGTGGAAACCGCACATAATAATATAGTAAATTTTTTATTATGGTGTAAAGAAATATTTGGCGAAGGTAATTTTTATATAGAATGCGCGCCAGGTAAAAGTCCAGAACAAATTGCGGTTAATAAAAGATTTCCTGCTATTGCAAATGCATTTGGTTTAAAAATGGTAATTGGAACAGATGCGCATTATCTTAAAAAAGAAGATAGATATGTTCATAAAGCATATTTAAATAGTAAATTTGGAGAACGTGAAGTTGATAGTTTTTATGAATATGCATATCTTCAAAGTAACGAAGAAATTGTAGACAATTTAACAGCATCAGATTTTAGTGAAGATTTTATTAATGAAATGTTTAATAATAGTTATGAAATTTATGATAAGATAGAAAACTTTAGTTTAGCACATAATCAAACAATTCCAAAAGTAGATGTTATAACTTATGCAAAAGCAGTGTCAAGTGATATGGACAAATACCCAATATTGAAAAGTATGTTTTTATCTGATGATAAAATAAATAGATATTGAGTAAATGAATGTGTTAATAAATTAATTAAGATAGATAAATATAATGATGAATATTTAAGCAGACTTGAAGAAGAAGCAGATATTAAGCAAACCATTAGTGAAAAATTAGGAACTAATATGTTTATGTACCCAGTAACATTACAACACTATGTTGATTTATTCTGGGAATGCGGGAGTATGGTTGGCGCAGGACGTGGTTCAAGTTGTTCAGGACTAAATCATTATTTATTGGGAATAACTCAATTGGACCCAATAAAATGGAATTTGCCATTCTGGAGATATTTAAATAAAGAACGTGTTGAATTAGGAGATATAGATTTAGATTTATGTCCAAGTAAAAGACCTTTAATTTTAAAGAAAATTAAAGAAGAAAGAGGTCAACATTTTAATGCGGAAATTGACGATTTAAGCAAGAAGAATCTCGGTTGTACTTTAATAGCGACATTTGGTACAGAAGGAACTCGTTCAACAATTTTAACCGCCTGCCGCGGATATAGAAGTGAAGATTATCCAGATGGTATTGATGTAGACACAGCTCAATATTTAAGTTCATTGATACCAAGTGAACGTGGTTTTTTATGGTCATTATCTGATGTCATTAATGGCAATGAAGATAAAGGTAGAAAGCCAATAAAAATATTTATTAATGAAGTAAATATGTATCCAGGTTTATTAGATATAATGGAAGGCATTGAAGGATTAGTAAATAAGAGAAGTAGCCATGCATCAGGAGTAATTTTATTTGATGAAGACCCATATGAATTTGGAACATTTATGAGAACTCCAAAAGGCGAAGTTATCACAGCTTATGATTTACATATGTGTGAAGCATGCGGAATGACAAAGTATGATTTCTTAGTAACTGAAGTTCAAGATAAATTATGTGAAGCAATTAGATTATTGCAAGAATATGGGGAAATTGATAGTAATTTAACATTAAGAGAAGTTTATGATAAATATTTTCACCCAAGTGTTTTACCTATTGAAGACCAAAATATTTGGAAAGTTCTTCAAGAAAATAGTGTGTTAAATATCTTCCAATTTGATAGTGAAGTTGGTGGACAAGCCGCAAAGAAAATTAAACCTCAAAGTATGATGGAAATGGCGGATGCTAATGGCTTAATGAGATTAATGACCGCAGAAAAAGGTCAAGAAGCCCCAATGGAAAAATATATTAGGTTTAAAAATGATATATCTTTATGGTATAAAGAAATGAGAGATTATGGTTTAACTCAAGCAGAACAATTGGCATTAGAGCCATACTTTAAAAGTTCATATGGAGTTCCGCCAAGTCAAGAGCAATTAATGAGAATGTTAATGGATGAGAATATTTGTGGATTTACACTTGCGGAAGCGAACGCTGCGCGTAAGATAGTTGGTAAAAAACAAATGAGTAAAATTCCTGAATTAAAAGATAAAGTTTTAAAACAAGCGAAATCCGCAAATTTAGGTCATTATGTATGGACTTGTGGTGTTGGTCCGCAAATGGGATATTCATTTAGTATTATTCATGCTCTTGCATATAGTTTTATAGGTTTTCAAACAATGTATATTGCAACGAACTGGAATCCGATATATTGGAACACCGCATGTTTAGTTGTAAATAGCGGAAGTCTTGAAGAAGATGATTCAATGTATGAAGAAGATGATGAAGGTAATATTGTTGAAAAGAAAGAAAAAGCAACTGATTATGGTAAAATAGCAAAAGCTATTGGAGATATTATATCAAGAGGTATTAAAGTTAGTTTAGTAGATATTAATAAATCTAGTTATAGTTTTAAGCCAGATGCAGAAAATAATGAAATATTATTTGGTATGAAAGCTTTAAGTAATATTAATAGTTCAACAATAGAACAAATAGTAAATAATAGACCATATTCAAGCATAGCAGATTTTATGAAAAGGTGTCCATTAAATAAAAGTGCAATGTTTAGTTTAATTAAAGGTGGAGCCTTTGATAAACTTGACGCGGCAACAGCAGCCGAATTAGATATTGAACCTAGAAAATTTGTTATGATATATTACATATCTAAAGTATGTGAAGCAAAAAAAAGATTAACTTTACAAAACTTTAATGGTTTAATAGAGCATGGTATGATACCTGATAAATTAGAACTTCAAAAGAGAACTTATTTATTTACAAAATACTTAAAAACAAATAAAAAAGTTGGTAAATATTATGTATTTGATAATGCATGTGAAGAATTTTATAATAAAAATTTTGATTTAGATAAACTTGAAGTTATTAATGGTTTAACTTGTATTCTTCAAACTGATTGGGAAAAAATTTATCAAGATGTAATGAATGGTGCAAGAGATTGGATTAGAGATAATCAAGATGAATTATTAAAACAATTTAATATATTATTATTTAAAGAATATTGGGATAAATATGCGTTAGGTAATATTAGTGCATATGAAATGGAAGCTTTATGTTTCTATTATCATGAACATGAATTAGCTCATGTTAATGTAAATAAATATGGTATAGTAGATTTTAATAGTCTACCATCTGAGCCTATTGTAGATACATTTTTTAAAAGAAATGGACATGATATTCCTATTTATAAAATATATAGAATTGTTGGAACTGTAATTGGAAAAAATGATAACCGTTCATCAATAACTTTATTAACCCCAACAGGAGTTGTTAATGTTAAATTTACAAAAGAATATTATGCAATGTACAATAGACAAATAAGTGAACTAGGTAATGATGGAGTTAAACACATTATTGAAAAAGGCTGGTTTACAAGAGGTGTAAAAGTATTAGTTGCAGGTTATAAACGCGATGATACTTTTGTAGCTAAGACTTATAAAAACAATGGTTTCCATCAATTATATAAAATAAATAAGGTTTATGATGATGGAAATATTGAGATAATACATGACCGTGCGGAAGCAGCCGATGAGTAATCCTTTGACTGGGATTATTCAAGCACACGACCTTGGTTTCCGCAGGTCATTTTAATATAATTTATATACTTTAAATTTCATATTATATATAAGGTTAAATCCTTGAATTAATTATATACTAAGGAGGACTAAATATGAATGTCAAAAAACGTGATGGAAGAATTGTACCATTCGACCCATCAAAAATTCAAAACGCAATACTTGCAGCATTTAAAAGCGTAGATGGTGAATTAACTGACTATGCTGAGGCAAAAGCTGAAAATATTGCAGACTATATTGAAGGATATTATGAAGATGTAGATGAAACACCTGGAATTGAAGAAATCCAAGACTTAGTAGAAAAAGGTTTAATGTCTACTAAAAGAAAAGATGTTGCAAAAGCATATATCCTTTATAGAGAAGAAAGAAATAAAGTAAGACAAAAGAATTCAGAACTAATGAAAAACATTAGTGAAAAACTTGAAGCTTCAAATGTTCAAAACCAAAATGCAAATGTTGATGAACATTCGTTTGGCGGACGTATGGGCGAAGCCCGCAGTGAGTTAATGAAAGATTATGCTTTAAATTATATTCTTTCAGATATAGCAAAAAATAATCATCTAAACAATGAAGTATATATTCATGATTTAGATAGTTATGCTGTTGGTTGTCATAACTGCTTATCTGTTCCTTTTGATGATTTGTTAGCAAAAGGTTTTAATACTAGACAAACAGATGTTCGTCCAGCCCAATCCATCAATACTGCATTTCAATTAGTTGCAGTAATATTCCAATTACAATCACTTCAACAATTTGGCGGCGTTTCTGCAACGCACTTAGACTGGACTATGGTTCCATATGTTCGTAAATCTTTTTATAAACATTTACAAGAAGCACTAGATATTGAATCTGCTTTTGTTTTTGGTAGTCAACCAGAAGTTAAAAATTACAATGATTATTCAGATGAAAACAAAAGAAAAATAGATGAAATAAAAGAGTTCCATGCAGAGCTTGGTAAAGCTATTTATGAAGATAAAGTAAAAGACATTAGTATTTTAGATTATGAATTTAATAAAAGAGATAAATATACTATGGCTTTTGATGATGCTTATCAAAGAACTAAAAAAGAATTAAGACAAGCAGTTGAGGGTATGTATCATAACTTAAATACTCTACAATCTAGATCTGGTAATCAATTACCATTTACCTCAATTAACTATGGTACTTGTACATTACCTGAAGGTAGAATGGTTACAAAAGCATTACTTGAAGGTTCTATTAAAGGTGTAGGTAAAGTTAGAAAAACACCTATATTCCCATGTGGTATATTTCAATGCATGAAGGGCGTTAATCGCAAACCTGGAGATCCTAACTATGATTTATTTCAATTAGCACTCAAATCAACAGCTCAAAGATTATATCCAAATTATGCAAATGTAGATTGGAGCGGTAATGCAGG
The DNA here is from genome assembly GCA_947628335.1 of uncultured Clostridia bacterium. The sequence continues at coordinate 9,250 of CANQZT010000009.1, forward strand.
TTATGACCTAGATGATCCACGCACATACTTTAGCACAATGGGTTGTAGAACCGCGAATGGATGAGACATAAACGGCTTTGGTCAATTAAAAGATGGCCGCGGTAATATATGCCCAGTTACTATAATAATGCCTACTCTTGCTATGGAAGCAAAAGAAGAAAATAGAACTCAAAATTTTGAGCCTAATAAAGTAGTTGATATATTTTTAAGATTATTAAATGACAAAATCTATGAAGCAAAAGATATGTTAATTGAGAGATTTGATTATATTTGTTCTCAATCACCTGAATCTGCTAAGTTTATGTATGAAAATGGCTTAATGGCTGGATATGTTCCAGAAGAAGGAATTCGTAGTGCATTAAAACATGGAACACTTGCACTTGGTCAAATAGGTCTTGCGGAAACGCTTCAAATCTTAATAGGCAAAGACCATACTACTGAAGAAGGCATGGAACTTGCTAAAAAAATTGAAACATTGTTTAAAAAACGTTGTGCTGAATTTAAAGAAGAATATAAATTAAACTTTGGTGTTTACTATACTCCAGCTGAGAATCTTTGCTATACCGCAATGAAGAAATTTAAAAAGAGATATGGAGAAATACCAAATGTTAGTGATAGAGAATATTTCACTAATAGTATCCATGTTCCAGTATGAGAAGAAATGAGCCCATATGACAAAATTGATATTGAAAGTCAATTAACTGGATATAGTTCTGCAGGTTGCATTACCTATGTAGAATTAGATGGTGGAGTTAAAAATAATTTAGAGGCTCTTGAACAAATAGTTAATTATGCTATGGATAAAGATATACCTTACTTCGCAATTAATGTTCCTAATGACACTTGTTTAGATTGTGGATATTGCGATGAATTCAATGACCATTGTCCTATGTGTGATAGCGAACACATCCAACAACTTCGACGCGTAACAGGCTATCTAACTGGCGACTACAAGACGGCATTCAACAAGGGTAAACAGGCGGAAACCGAAGATAGATATAAACATAGTAAAAAATTACAAGGATGGAAATAATGAGAATTGCTGGAATAGAAGCTGATGACTTCATTAATGGTGAAGGTACATCAGTTTCACTCTGAACTCAAGGATGCCCATTCCATTGTGAAAATTGCCATAACCCAGAAACATGAAGTCCATATGGCGGTAGCTATATTAATAATACTGATTTAATTAATCAAATAAAAGAATTACTTACTAGAAATGGAATTCAAAGAAATTTAAGTATTCTTGGCGGAGAACCATTATGGCGTACTAATGGAAATGATGTTAATATTGCGGTGCTTCTTAATCATATTAAACGAGATTGCCCAAACACTAAAATATTTTTATGAACAGGCTATACATGAGAAGACCTTATTCAAGATGAATTTATTTCATGTGCAATACTACCCTACATAGATGTTTTAATAGACGGACAATTTATCCAATCAGAACGTGATATAACACTCTGGTTACGCGGTTCCCGCAATCAAAGAGTAATAGATGTTCAAGAAAGTTTAAAAGCAAAGGAGGTTAAGCTATACACAAAAGCTTAATCTCTTCTTTTTATTTAGGAAGGTTTTTATTATGAGAGAAATAACTAGAGATATGATTAAAATATTCAATATCAAAAAATTAGGTTATGATTTTATGGGATATACTTTTAAACGCCCAGAAGATTTAAGTTTTCATCATTTAGTAGTTCCACATAAGGATTGCCGCGACCAAGGTTTAGGAGATGGTTTCTTATTTTGAAATGGAGCTATATTAAATCAAAAAACATCTCATGATTATTTACATACAATAGAAAGAATAGAAAGAGAATATTTCTTACGAATAACAAAATACATGATAGAGATGAATACTAATCAAGTTATTGATATAGATAATCTAAAAAGAATAAGAGAATTATTATTAGAATTTGAATTAAGACATTTAGAAGATACAAACCATAATGGACAAAAATTAATAAAAACAAAATTTTTAACTAATAGAATTGACTTTACATAAAAAAAATGATATAATATTTATATAAAATGAAAGGAAAATACTTGATGATAAAAAGAATATTAAAATATACTGATAATAAAGATATAGAAATATTAAAACAACAAAGTGTAGAAGTAGAAAAAATAGATGACGAAATAAAAGAACTTATTCAAGATATGAAAGATACTGTTCATGCTATTATTGACGCAAAAGGACTTTCCGCAATTCAAATAGGTGTACCAAAAAAGATTTGTTTTTGCTCTTGAGCTGGCAAAGAAATTATTATGATTAACCCAGTTATCACCAGAACAAGAGGCAATGAAGAATATATTGAGGGTTGTTTAAGTGTGCCTGGGGTATACAAAAAAATTAATCGAGCTCAAAAAGTATGGTGCACTTATACAGATGAGAATGGAAATAAACAAGAAATTGCGGAAGGCGGCCGCATGAGCAATATTATTCAACATGAAATAGACCATTTTAATGGAATTTGTAAAGTCTATAATGAATAGGAGATATTTTTCTAATGGAAATAAAAAAAATAGAAGGACTGACTATAAGATTTTCGCTTAATGAAATGATTATAGAAAATTCATTTAAAATAAAAAATATAGATAAGATGATAATTATTTTAGATGAAGCTTTAGACCGAACTGAAGAATTTACTTCTCAAAGAAGTATAAAATCTTTTATCAATGAATGATTAGTTCATAACAATTTTTATAAATTTCATTTGTTTAGAAAAAGAACAAGAGATGTAAATCTTGAAGATGAACAATCAAAATTATTAACATTTACTTACGCAATTTTAAGTTTGCCAAATAGATTAGTATATGAAATAAAAAATTTAAAAAAGAAAAGACAAATAAAAAAGAAAACAAAAGAATATATCAATTACATAAGAGAACATCAAAATAATATAAAAAAAGCTTTTGAAGAGCTTAAAGAAAATTATTTAATCTTTCAAATTGGCGGAAATGAGTTAATGAACAAACTTTATGAAAGAGTTTTAGTACATGATGAAAGTAAATATTCAAAAGAAGAATTTGAACCATATAGAAAAAATTTCTTTCCAATAAATCAACAAGAAAAAGAAAATAATAAAGAAGCTTTTGATAAGGCATGAGAACATCATTGGAAGAATAATTCTCATCATTGGCAATATAGACAATCTAAAGAAACTTTTGATATAAATAATGAAAATGATGTTTTAGATGTTTTAGAAAATATTTTAGATTGAATGGCTATGGGATATAAATTTAATGATAGACCATATCAATATTATGAAAAAAATAAAAATTCTATAATTTTAAATAAAAAAGAAAGAAAATTTTTAGAAGATATAATAAATGCAATAGATGCAGAATATATAAAAGAAGAAAAGGATAATCAAAATGGATAATGATAAACAAATTGTTATGGGCAATTTATACGATATAAATAAAAATATTATAAAAACTCTTCCTAACTTAGATGAAGGAGCTTTAAATAGTAAAATTATAATTATAAAAGATTTTATTGCAAATACAAAACAATTTTATTATATGTTACTATGTAATGAAAGAAAAGATTATACTGTATTTGATTTTCATTTAAGAGGCGGAAATGTTGAAAATGAAATAAGACTAGATTGTGCAAAATGCTTAGTTAATGAATGTTTAAAAAATAGAGGTAGTATTCGCGCAATTGATTTAACAAAAGATAAAGATGCTATTGAAATTTGGTTAGTTATAGACGATGAAGTTTATGTATATTACTTCTTCCCTTATGACAATGGTGTTATTCAAGATTTTTAAGGAGGCGTAATAACATGAAAAAAATAGTAAGTGTTATAAAACCATTTATATTACAACAAAATATATTTGTGTATGAAGATGGCAATAAAATTGATGTTATTAAAAGTAATTTAGATAATATTGAAAATAATTTAATAGACATTGCAAAGAAATATGATACAAAAGAAATCCAATTAATAGGCTCAAAAAATTTCTTAAGTGGAATTCAAAAAAGAATTGAAACTGCAGAAATGACAAAATTTGGTAAAAATGAATTAAAAATAAAAATAATAAAATAATTAAGGAGGACTCATGAAATATTTAATAAATGCTACTGAAATTTATAGATTTGATAGTGAAGAAGAAGCTACAAATTTTATTGAAAAAGCAAAAACTGAAAAAGGATATACATTAACTAAATCAACAGTAGAATATAAAGAAAGAAAACAAAAAGGTGAAGTTATTGATGTATATTGGAAAGTTACATTAGTTAAACATTTTAATGATGAAAAAGAACCTGAATTTGATATTGATGTCACATATGACAATGGTAGCGCATTTTAATAGATAGGAGAAAAATAATGGATAATTTAGAAGTAAACATTAAGGATGTTACAGATAAAACAGTTTTAAAAATGGAAAGCACTGCTTTTAGAGTAAACGAAACATTAGATTTAACAACTCATATAGACTATACTATGCTAAGAGAAGATGCAATAACCCCAACCAGAGGAAGTGCGGCAGCCGCAGGTTATGATTTATATGTACCTAGCACAGAAGAAACCACTATGATTAAACCTCATGATACTGTAAAAATTGGAACAGGAATTGCTATTGCCTTACCAAATAATACATTTGGAGCTATTTTTGCTAGAAGTGGACTTGCTACAAAACAAGGTTTAAGACCTGCTAACTGTGTGGGTGTTGTTGATAGCGATTATCGTGGAGAAATTATTATTGCAATTCATAATGACAGTGACGAAGTCAGATTTGTCGAAGGCGGCGACCGTATCGCTCAATTAGTAGTAATACCTTATTTACCTATTACATTAAATAGAAAAGATAGTTTAGACGAAACTGAACGTGGCGAAGGCGGATTTGGAAGCACGGGTAAATAATGGCAAAATTATATTTTAGATATGGAGCAATGAATAGTGGTAAAACAACAGTCTTATTACAAACTGCTCATAACTATGAAGAAAGAGATATGCACGTTATCGTTATTAAGCCTGCTATTGATACAAAAGGAGACAATAAAATAGTTAGTAGATTAGGGATAGAAAGAGAAGTAGATATTTTACTTCCCTCTACTGATACTATTATTTCCCATATGAAGCCAGAAAGGCCTGATGCTATTATAGTTGATGAAGCTCAATTTTTAGCTCCTAAGCAAGTTGATGAATTATATTATATAACTAAAGAATATGATATACCAGTTCTATGCTATGGATTAAGATGCGATTTTCAAATGAAAGGCTTTCCTGGAGCAACACGTTTACTGGAAATTGCTGATGACATTACTGAACTTAAAACTATATGCAGATGTGGAAAAAAGGCAACTCAAAATATTAGATTAATAAATAATAAACCTGTTTTTGAAGGTCAACAAGTTGCAATAGATCAAATGAATGATAACATTACTTATGAAAGTGTATGCGGAGAATGTTATCTTAAATTAAGTAGAAGAAAATAATTTTCTTCTCTTTTTTTTGACATAGCGAGAATTTTTTGATATAATGTAGATATAAAATAAGGAGTGATAAGTATGGATATATTATCTTTAGATTTATCTACAAAAAGTTCTGGCTGAGCATACTTTAAAGATGGTGAATTAATAGATCACGGATGCATCACTTCTTCATCAACAGATGTAATAAAAAGAATATATATTATGAAAGATAATATTCTTGAAATTTTAAATAAATATGAAGTATCAAAAGTAATTACTGAAGAGGTTAGACCAGAAGGTGGTTATGGAGTTGGCAATACCCACACTCATAAAATGTTAATGTGGCTACAGGCGGCGATCGCTTTTATGATGCATGACACATTTCCGCAAATAGATATTGAATATATTTATCCTAGCTCTTGACGAGCAGCTCTTGGTATTAAAAATGGACGTGGTATAAAAAGAACTAGCCTCAAAGAAGCAGATATTGAATATGTAAAAGAAAAATATAATATTAATGTGAATGATGATGAAGCAGATGCAATTTGCATTGGAGAAGCTCAATATGTAAAGGCAGATAACAATGAAATTAATTGGGATTAATTTTTGTAAACATAAATGAATATTATGAAAAGTTTTATATGGAGATGAAATTACTTTTTATAATTATAAAAGACAAATATGGAAATGTGAAAAATGTGGTAAAATTCATTTTAAATAAAATAAAAAAGGCTATAATAGTAAAAACTATTATAGCCTTTTAAAAATATCATTTGCGATTTTCAATATTTCAGAACCATAGGTAGCAATTATATTTGCCATTAGTTCTTCTTGCATATCATCTAGTTCAATGTTGTATGAAAACATAGCAGCATGGACTATTTCATGACATAAAACTTTCTTTAGCATTTTTCCTCTTAAATTACTAGCTAAATATATTGTTTTTGTAATATCATCACATACACCTATTGTATAATCTCCATTATCCATGATAAATATATCATGGTAAGGACAAGAAAATTGTATGTGCCAAGTTTCCCCATTAATTTCAAACATTATTTAATTTTATTTGCTAAAGTAGTTAATTTTTGAGATAATATCTCTTTTTCTTCTGGTGTTGCATCATCTATCATTTCAGTTATGTCTTCGCTTAATTCTCTCATATATTGTTCTAATTCTTTCATTTGTTTTGCTTTATCATGATGCAATTCTTTAGACTCCATATACATTCTTCTTGATACAGGACTTCTACCTTCGCGGTAATCCCTTATTTCCATCGGATAGGAATCTTCCATATATCTAGGAAAATGTTCCATAGTATTTCCATCATAATACATACGTCCACCATCATAATTGCGGCGGCCACCGCCTTGATTCCCGCCACGTCCAGACATTGCGTATGATGAGCTTCCATTTCCGCCATCATAATATTTAGGTTCATTTCCGCTCATTTCATTATAATAGTATATAGGTTTTACATATTTCATCATTTCTTTTTCTTTTTCACCATCTTCCATTGCTTTTGTTATAGTGCAATAGTAAATAGCTTCAGATAAATCTTTAATCATATCAACAGCTTCACCAAGTTCTTCCGCATTAGCGCTTTTTAAATCGCCAATTTGTGCTTGAACGCAAGCTGTTAATTGTTCTTTCATCATTTTTAATTGTTCCATACTACGCCACCCTTTCTACTATTAAATTAGCATTTTGTACATCAATAGTTTCAGTACTTATATTTTTTACACTAATTTGTGAGCAGCATCCCGCAGGCACATCTATAAATACATCAGTACTTACATTATTAAATTCTTCTGCGGCAGCAGGCGTTACTGTTGCGGTAGTGCTAGGTATAGCTTCTCCATTTATCGCAATAGCAATAG
>CANQZT010000010.1 GCA_947628335.1 uncultured Clostridia bacterium
TTTTTTGATGCATCTTGGGCTGTTGTAAATATTCCTCTTTCTCCTATGGTTAAATTAATTGTCACTCCTGCAAGTATTAATAGCACTATTATCGTTATTACTAGTGCTATTAGTGTTATTCCTCTTTCTTTTCTTTTTAAAACACCTTCCATTTTCTTTTGTTCCTCCTTGTTTTTTATTTTTCTTCGTTCATTTTATTTTAGCCATCTTTCCTTTTCAAGAAAATAGAAGGGTGTTTCTTATCATTTATCTACATAATCATTTTATTTTGCTTTACTATTTAATTTTACATATTTTAAAAAATTTAGGAATAATCCTGCATTTCATAAATATACATTAATAAAGTTAATTTTGTACAAACATTTTTCAAGGAGGTATATAATAGATGGAAAATTTAGACTTATATCAGGATATTGCCAAACGTACTGATGGTGATATCTACATAGGAGTTGTAGGACCTGTTCGAACTGGTAAATCAACTTTTATAAAAAAATTTATGGATTTGTTAGTTATTCCTAATATTGATAATGAATATAAAAGAGAACGAGCAAGAGATGAACTTCCTCAAAGTGCTGGTGGAAGAACTATCATGACAACTGAGCCGAAGTTTGTTCCAAACGAAGCAATTGAAATTACCATTGGAGACAATTTAAAATTAAAAACCAGGTTAGTTGATTGTGTAGGATATCTTGTAAACAATGCAATTGGATATTTAGAAGATGATGTTCCTAGAATGGTAAAAACACCATGGTCTGACGAGGAAATTCCTTTTGAACAAGCAGCTGAAATTGGAACAAAAAAAGTTATTGAAGAACATTCTACTATTGGTATTTTAGTTACAACTGACGGAACTATTACTGACATTCCAAGAGAAGATTATATTTCTTCTGAAGAAAGGGTTGTAAAAGAACTAAAAGAATTAAATAAACCATTTATTATTATTTTAAATTCAAGTGAACCATATTCTGAATATACAAAAGAACTAGCAAGGAAATTAGAAGATAAATATAACACAGCTGTTATCCCTACTGATTGCTCAGATTTAAATGGTGACGATTTGAATGACATCTTTGCACGTATACTTTACGAATTTCCTATAGAGCAAATAAATATTAATTTTCCAAAATGGGTTGATGGGTTAAAAGATGACCATTGGTTAAAAAGCACTTTATATGATGATATAAAAAATGCTTTTTCTGACGTAAAAGTTCTAAAAGAAGTTGATACAGGAATTAGCAAAATACAAAAAACGGAAGTTATTGAAAAAACTACTTTAGCAGAAATTATTTTAGGAAACGGAAATGTAAACGTCGATATTTCTTTAAAAGATGAACTTTTCTATAAAGTATTAACGGAAATTTCTGGCGTTGACGTTAGTAACGAAGGTGACTTATTTTCTATTATTACTGAACTTGCACATACCAAAAAAGAATATGATAAAATTGCCTATGCTTTAGACGAAGTAAAACATAAAGGTTATGGAATTGTTACTCCATCAATGGAAGAACTTATTTTAGATGAACCTGAAATGGTAAAACAAGGCTCTCGTTTTGGTGTAAAATTAAAAGCAAAAGCCCCAAGTATACATATGATACGTGCTGATATAGAAACTGAAGTATCTCCTATTGTTGGAAGCGAAAAACAATCCGAAGAATTAGTAAACTATCTACTTTCCGAATTTGAGAGTGATCCTAAAAAGATTTGGGAATCCAATATTTTTGGAAAAAGCTTACATGAATTAGTTAATGAAGGTCTACAAAATAAACTTTGTAGAATGCCTGAAGATGCTCAAATGAAACTTCAGGAAACTTTAGAGCGAATTGTAAATGAAGGCAGTGGAGGTTTAATTTGCATTATTTTATAATTATTTTTATCAAGGTACAATTTGTATCTTGATTTTTTATTTTTACGCATATTTTTTCCTTTTATAGTAAATAATATGAAAAATAAATTAAATTTTATGGAGTATGAAATGGATAATACAAAAAAGAAAAACAATATTATTCAAACATTTAATCACTTGTTTGAATATAAAAAAGAAAACAAATATGATTTTACAATTCCTGAAAATACAGATGAAACTGCTGATAAAAATATTTCTTATGAAGAAGAATTACAAGAAAATAAAACACAAATAAAAAATGTTTTTCCTACTGTTAGTGTAAATCTAGATTATATGAAATCACGTTATAATTCAAAAATTAATAGCGATATTGTAATTCGCGAATTTACATTAAATGCTAGAAACAAACAATATTCAGCCTTTTTAGTTTACATTGATGGCATGACTGATACTAAAATAATGAATGAATTTATTTTAGAACCTTTAATGTTAAAAAATCGCGCCAATATTTATGATGGCGATGAAACAAAAGTAGTCTCAGAAGCTGTTACAAATAATATAACTGTAAGACGTATAAAAAAATTTAATCTTCTTGATTATATTTATAATAGCTTAATGCCTCAAAATAGTGTAGAAAAAGTACAAGAATTTGATGAGATAATTTCTGGAATTAATATGGGAAACTGTGCTTTATTTGTAGATACATTAGACACTGCTTTTAATATTGATGTAAAAGGTTTTAAACAAAGAAGTGTTGATAAACCTGAAAACGAAATTATTGTCAGAGGTTCTCAAGAAGGCTTTACTGAAGTAATAAGAACTAATACATCTCTACTTAGAAGATTAGTAAATAACGAAGACTTAATTATAGAAAGTGTAGATGTTGGAAATTTAAGTAAAACTAAGTGTGCTGTTTGTTATATGAAAAGCATTGCAAACGCTACGCTTGTTGACGAAGTAAAATATCGTCTAAATAATTTAAATATAGATTATCTTATTTCTTCTCGGTCAACTTGAACAATTAATTGAAGATAATGGAAAATTTAGTTTGCCACAGCTTATTTCAACCGAAAGACCAGACAAAGCTACAAATTACCTGTTAGAAGGAAGAGTTGTTATAATTGTAAACGGAAGCCCCTATTCCTTAATTGCACCAGGCACTTTAATTGATTTTATATCTTCTCCTGAAGATTTAAATTTGAAATACCAGTTTGCAAACATGCTAAAAATTATTCGTATTTTAGCTTTTATACTAACAATCCTTCTTCCTGGATTATATATTGCAATTACCAATTTTCACCAAGAACTCATTCCAACAGAGCTTTTATTTGCAATAGTTGCTTCTAGAGAATCTGTTCCTTTTCCAATTATATTTGAAATTTTCCTAATGGAAGTTTCTTTTGAATTAATCCGTGAAGCAGGTCTTCGTGTTCCTTCACCTATTGGGCCAACACTTGGAATTGTAGGTGCACTTATCTTAGGTCAAGCTGCAGTTGAAGCAAATATTGTTAGTCCCGTTTTAATAATTATTGTTGCAATTACTGGTATCTCCTCATTTGCTATACCAGACTTTTCGCTTGGCTTCCATTGCAGACTTGTTCGCTTTGTTTATATTATTTTAGGTTATCTTCTTGGGTTTTTAGGTATTTCTATTGGTGTATTTATAAACTTTTTTATAATGGCAAGTATAAAATCTTTTGGTTATCCATATTTACAGCCATATGTTCCTGTAACAAGAGATTATAAAGGAATTTTACTATCACCTGCTTGGAAAAGAGAACATAGAGCAGACTTTTTAAATACAAAAAGACCAAAAAAACAAGACGATATTAGTATGAAGTGGAGATATCAAAAATAAATAAAGGAGGTTTTAATCTAAATGAATTATTCTAAAATCGGTTCTATTGAAGCTATAGCATTAATAATTATAGTTATTCTAAACCATATTGTTTTAAATTTGCCCAAGAGCCTCCTAGATTCTTGCCGGTAGTTCAACACCTTTAAACATCATATTAATAAGTATTTTAGTTTTTATATTTTTATACTTTATTGTAAAATTTTTTGAAAACTTCATGGGAAAAGATATTTTAGATATATCTGAATATTTAGGAGGAAAAGTTTTAAAAACAATTATTGGCATTTTATTTATCATATATTTCATTTTATTTGGTAGTACAGAACTTAGAAATTTTTGTGAAATATTAAAAGTAGTATATTTCCCAAATTTACCAATTTGTCTTTTATTACTTGCATTTTTGCTCGTTGCCTTTATTGCTAATAAATTTGGTGATCATACAATTATAAAATGTAACTTAATTGTTACTCCTTTAATAATGATTAACCTACTAGTAGCATTCTTTTGCATATCATCTCGTTTTGTACCAGAAAGGATTTTTCCAATATTTGGATATGGCATAAATGAAACTTTCTTTTCAGGTATTAGTAATATATCTGCTTTTACAGGACTTTCTTATATATATTTTTTACAACCAATGTTAAAGAAACCTGATAATTTCAAAAAAATTAGCTTTATTGGAATTGGAATTTCTAGCTTATATTTATTTTTAAGCATAATTTCACTACTATTATCTTTTGTAGATGTATTATCTATTAATGAAATTTCACCAATCTATATGTTAATAAGAGCTGCTGACTTTGGTCGATTTATGCAAAGACCTGATGCTATTTTTTTCTTAGGCTGGATACTTTGTCTTATGTCACAATTAAGTATAATTGTACTATTAATTACAAGAATTATTCAAAAAACTATTAACTGTGAAGCAAGATTTTCTCTTTCATATTCAGTTGTTACCTTACTTTTCATTGTTGCATTAGTTCCAAAAGGAATGGTAGAAATTCGTTTCATTGAAAATACATTATATAAATATTTTACAATTATTTTAGTATTTATAATTTCTTTTATAATTTTATTATTGTCTCATATAAAATATAAAAGAAAGCATAAAATAAATCGCAAGGAGAGTGAGTTGAAATATGAATAAAATGTTAAAAAAATACTTTGTACTTTTTTTAATATTAACAATTTCGCTATTTTCCCTGTCTGGATGTTATTCTAATAGTGTATATAACATAGACCACCTAGCTTACGCTGTTGCAATCGGTCTAGATACTGGAAAAGAAAATCATATAAGACTTAGCTTTCAACTTTCTATTCCTGGTGGTTCTTCAGATGGTGGGGGCTCATCTCAGTCTGATAATACTATTATTAACACTATAGAATGTGCCTCTATCGACTCTGGAATAAATTTATTAAATAGTTATATTAGTAAAGAAGTCAATTTATCACACTGTAAAGTTATAGTATTTTCTGAAGAATTTGCATATAATGGTCTTTCAGAAGCACTTTACACCCTTATGAATAACATTCAAATTCGTCCAGATTCAAATATTATTATAAGTAGATGTAGTGCAGAATATTTTCTAAATAATTCTAAACCAACTCTTGAAAAGATTTCTGCAAGATACTATGAAGTTGCTCCAAGTTCTAGTGATTATACCCGGTTATACCGAAGATATTACACTTAGCAAATTTTTTTCAGATTCTTTAAGTACTACATCTGAGTGTTATGGTATATTAGGAGGCGTCAACTTAAAAAGTTCACAAGATAATGATATCTCTGAAACAGGAATTGAAACAGATTCTAATAATAAAGCTAATGAAACTTTAATTACAAGTAAAGCAACTATTGAAAACATGGGGCTTGCTGTATTTAATGGAGATAAACTTGTTGGTGAACTTACAGCAATCGAAACTGTTTGTCATCAAATTATTACAAGTAAGTTAAATATTTGTAATATAACAATTCCTAGTCCATTTGAAGATAGTAATACAATTACTTTACGAGTCCGTTTAATAAATGATACGAAAAATAAAGTAAAACTTACTAATACAGGTCCATATATTACTTCTAAAGTTCGTTTAGAAGCTCGTATATTAACAATGGATGAAAATTCTAAATATTTAGATGATAAAAATGTAGAACAAATTGAGAAATATGCTTCTGCATATGTAAAAGATCAAATACAAAAATATTTATATAAAGTATCAAAAGAATATAATAGTGATATAGATGGCTTTGGTAAATACGCTACAAAAAATTTTTTAACATGGAACGATTGGACAAATTATAGTTGGTTAGATAACTATAAAAATTCATTTTTTAATGTAGATGTTAATGTAAAAGTAAAATCAGGATATATCTTGTTAGAAACTTAAAATATTTTAGAAAGGAAGCTTTTAATGAAAATTATTATAGGTGTTTTAAGTATATATGTATTTTTTAAAACTTTATATTATGGTATATATGAATTTAAGCAAAAAAATAATAAAATATCTGGAATTACTATTATAACAACTGCAATTGTATGTTTAATTCTTCCAAATATTTTAGTACACTTACGAATTGATTTATCTAATTAATTATATATAGATTCTTGCATGGCATTTGTCTTATTCACACTCAACAAACAAATACCATGCTCTATTCTATATAAACTATATAATAATATCTCTTTTTAAGATTCCGTTTTTTATTTCTCCCGTTCCTATAAATATATTTTCATTGTTTATTATTTTATAAACTCCATTTTTTAAATTTCTCTTTAATTTTACACCATTTAAAAATTGATCTATTTCATCAGGTTTAAGTATAATATTTCCTTTATCTTCTAAAATTTTTTCAAAAGTATAGAAATATTTATTCAAAAAATCCCTATTATCTTTATTTTGTTTTAGTTCTTCTATTTTAATTGCATTCGATATATCAAACTTGCCAACTCTTATTCTTTCTAAATCTTTCATACATCCTACAGTATTTAAATTTTGGGCAATATCTTGGCATAAAGTTCTTATGTATGTACCTTTTGAACACTCTACTGTATATATAATCTCTGCCTCTTCTTTTTTGTATTCATTTAAATATATATTATAAATTTCAATTTCTCTTGGCTTTATTTTAACATCTTTACCTGAACGTGCATATTCATATAATTTTTTTCCATCTACTTTAATTGCTGAATAAATAGGTGGAATTTGTTTTTGTTTACCGTATAAATTTTTTAAGTACATTTTTTATATCTTCTTCTAAAATATTGTCTGTACTATCCATTCTAACAATATTTCCTGTAATATCTGCTGTATCAGTCTTTATTCCTAACTTTAATGTAGCTTTATACACTTTGTCATGTTCTATTAAATATTTAGAAAGTTTTGTTCCTTTACCAATTAGTAATGGTAATACTCCCGTTGCATTTGGATCTAAAGTTCCAGTATGACCTATTTTTTCACCAAAAATTTTTTTTACAATAGCTACTACATCATGTGATGTGTAGCCTTTTTCTTTATTTATTAATATAATACCATTCATATTATTCTCCAATTTGTAGTTTCATTTTAAATGGTTCTTTACTTCATTTATAATCTTTTCTTTTGCCTCATTTAGTGGTAAGTGAATAGAACAACCTGCAGCTCGTATATGACCACCTCCACCAAACATCATGCAAACATCAGATACATTTACATATTCATTTGAGCGAAGTGACCCTTTAAAAAATCCATCTGCCTCTCTTAATAATATAGAAACCTCTACTCCTTCAATAGTTCTTCCTATGTCAACTAATCCATCATGATCACCATTTTTTGCATTTACATTTTCCTCATCTTGTTTTGTAATATATGTAAATGCTATTTTTCCATTTTCTAATAATTCAAGTCTATCAATTGCAAGTTTCATAAGAGCAAAATTTCCTTTTGTTCTTATTTCTAAAACTTTTCTATATACATCCGATACATTAACTCCTATACTTAGTAACCAAGATGTAAATTCAAAAGTTTCTTTTGACGTACCTGAATATTTAAATCCACCTGTGTCTGTAATAATTCCTGTAAGCAAACATGTTCCTATTTCCTTTGTAATATCAACATTTAAATATTGTAATACCATAATTAAAATTTGACAACATGCTGGAGCATCAGGATTTACAAAATTGTAGTCTGCAAACATCTTATTACTTCCATGATGATCAATATTAATTGTTACTTTTGCATCTTCAAAGTATTTTGCAAATCCATTTAATCTTTTAATATCTGCCGCATCTAGTGCAATTGCTAAATCATATTGTGAAATATCTGAATCTTTTTTTATTTCATTCGCACTTTCTAGAAAATTAAAAGTTTCAGGATATTCTGGTATTATTAAATCTACTTGTTTACCTAGTTGTTTTAATGAGTTATACATAGCAAGTGAACTTCCTACAGCATCACCATCTGGTGATTCGTGTGTTAATATTACAATCTTTTTTGCTTTTTCTATTTCTTCTTTTATATTATCTAACGTCATTACTCTTCTCCTTTTTTCTCTGGTTTTATATCTTTCATTATATCTTTTAAAATTGAGTCAATTTTTGCTCCATATTCTATAGAATCATCTAATACAAATATAAGCTCTGGCGTAATTCTTAAATTGATTCTTTTAGCTATTTCTGTTCTAATATATCCAGATGATTTTTTTAATCCTGCTAATGTTTCTTTTATGTTTTTTGAATTTAAAATACTAACATATATTTTTGCATATTTTAAATCTGGAGTAATCTTTGCTTTCGTTACACTTATTAATCCGGTTATATTAGGATTATTTAATTCAAAGCTAATTATATGGCTAATTTCCTTTTTTAATTCCTCGTTAATTCTTTCAAATCTTGTATTGTTATTAGGCATTTTCTTGCCTCCTTCATTATTTTTTTACTTCTTCCATAACATATACTTCTAGCATATCACCTTCTGCAATGTCATTATAATCTTCAATTTGAAGACCACATTCAAATCCCTTTGTAACTTCTTTTGCATCATCTTTAAATCTTTTTAATGAAATTAATTTTCCATCATGAATAACAACGTTATCACGAATAACTCTTATTCCTGCATTTCTTGCAACTTTTCCATCAGTCACATAGCATCCTGCAATTGTTCCTACTGAACTTACTTTAAATGTTTGTCTAATTTCTGCTGTACCAATTACTTTTTCTTCATATACAGGATCTAACATACCTTTCATTGCTGCTTCTACATCTTCAATAGCCTGATATATAACTGAATATTGTTTTATTTCTACTCCTTCTTTTTTTGCTACCTCTTTTGCTATTGGATCTGGTCTTACATTAAATGCAATAATTATAGCATTAGATACTTTTGCAAGAGTGACATCAGATTCTGTAACACCACCAACATTTGCATGAATTGCTTTTACTTGTACTTCTTCGTTTGTTAACTTTTCTAAACTTTGTGTTATTGCTTCAACAGAACCTTGAACATCTGCTTTTATAATTAAATTTAATTGTTTTAAATTTCCTTTTTCTATTTGATTGAACAAATCTGTTAATGTAACTCTTGAAGTTGCATTTATAGATTTTTCTCTTTGTGCACGTTTTCTCCTTTCTATTAAGTGTTTAGCTGTTTTTTCATCTTTAACTTCATAGAAAGTATCTCCCGCTTCTGGAACCTCTGTTAACCCTATAATTTCAACTGGTGTAGATGGCCCTGCTTTTTTTACTCTTCTTCCTTTGTCATCTGTCATAGCACGAATTCTACCAATTGCAGAACCAACTACAATTGTATCTCCAACATCTAATGTACCACGTTGAACAAGCATACTAACAACTGGTCCCCTTGATTTATCAAGTTTTGCTTCAATAACAGTTCCTTTTGCTTGTTTATTAGGATTGGCTTTTAATTCTTTCATATCTGCAACAAGTAATACCATTTCAAGAAGTCCATCAATATTAATTTTCTTCTTTGCTGAAATTTCAACAAATATGGTATCTCCTCCCCATTCTTCTGGCACTAAATCATATTTCATTAATTCTTGTTTAACTTTTTCAGGATTTGCACCTTCTACATCAATTTTATTTAATGCAACAATAATTGGAATATCTGCTGCTTTTGCATGGTTAATGGCTTCAACTGTTTGTGGCATTACTCCATCATTTGCTGCAACTACTAATATTGCAATATCTGTAATTTGTGCTCCTCTTGCTCTCATACTTGTAAATGCTTCATGACCTGGTGTATCTAAAAAGGTTATTTCTCTATCATTAATTTTTACTTTGTATGCACCAATATGTTGTGTAATTCCACCTGCTTCTCCTTCTATAACATTAGTTTGTCTTACAGCATCAAGTAATGAAGTTTTACCATGATCTACATGCCCCATAACAACTACTACTGGTGGTCTTGGTTTTAATTCAGATTCTTTATCTTCTGTTTCATCAAAAAGTATATCTTCTTCTGTAATCGTTTCCTTTTTCTTAGCAGTTATTCCAAATTCACCAGCTATTAAAAATGCAGTATCAAAATCAATTTCATTATTAATAGTTGCCATAACACCAAAACCTAATAATTTTTTTATAACCTCTGCAGAAGTTTTCTTAATTTCTTGAGCAAAATCCTTTACAGTAATTGGATCAGGTATAGTTATTTCTTTCAAATCAAATATTTTTTGTTTTACTCTTTCTTCAGCTTTATTTACTCTCTTCTTGCTCTTTTTGCCTCTTTGTGTTGTTAAATCATAGTAATCTAACATTCCTCCATCTTGATCATCAAACATATTAGAAAGTCTATCTCTTTGTTTTAAGCTTTTTAATTTATCTTCATCAAAACTATCATTTCTTCTTTGTTTTGATGTTTTTCTTCCTCTATTTTCTTCAAAACGATTTTGTTTTTGCTTATCAATAGATTTATTATATTCTCTTACAACATCTTTTTCTACAACGTCTGTCATGATATTTTTAATATTTTTTTCAATTCCTTTTTCATCAAGAGGCTTTTTATATCCATCATTATTTCTATAACCTCTATTTTGATTATGGCCACCATTATTATAGTTTCTTCCTTGACTATTTTGATTGTTGTTTCTATATCCATTGTTATTTCTATTTTGGTTATATCCATTATTTCCTTGACTATTAAACCTATTATATCCATTATTTTGATTATTATTTCTATACCCATTATTATTTCTTGATTGATTATTTTTATAACTATTATTATTTTTATATGTTGTTTTTTCTTGCATTGCTTCTTGTTCCTTTTCCGCTTCCTTTTTTGAATCATTTGACTTTATTTCTTCTTCTTTTGTTTCTATATGCTTTTCTTCTTTTACCTCTTCTTTAATAATTTTGGGTTTTTCATCAATATTTTTGTTTAATACTTCTTTCGTTTCTTTTACAGGTTCCTTTTCTTTTACAACATTTTCTTTTATAACGTTTTCTTTTACAGTATTTTCTGATTCTTCTTTTTTATTAGGTTTTAGACCAAATAATTCGCTAGCAGTTAATGGTTTTGTTGGTTTATTCCTATATACAATGTTATAATCTTTATTCGAATTTCTTTCTATAAATCCAACCTGCTTTTTATGCTCTTCTATTTTTTTCTTTTTTTCTTCTTCTTCCCTTTTTTCCATTTCATCTTCAGATATTATTACTTCTCTTCGTATAATAACTGGTGTTTCTTTATTTTCTTTCTTTTGCTTCTTATCTATTGCATTCGTAGATTTTTCTTTTTTATTTACCTTATTATCATTTTTTTCAAAACTATATTCGATATTCTTAGCAACATCTTCTTCTACTGAACTTAAATGATTTTTTACATTAATTCCTAATTTTGTTGCCTTGTCAATAATTTCTTTACTGGTTAAGCCTAATTTCTTTGCTATTTCGTGTATTTTTATCTTAGCCAATAATTTCACCCCCAATGATTATTTTTTCTATTTGCTCTGCAAAATTTTTATTTTTTATCCCTATTACTGCTTTGTTATTCTTTCCAATTGCTTTACTTAATTCCTCTATTGTTCCAACAAAGTATATTTTCACTCCATTACTATTACATATATATTCAAAATTCCTTCTAGTTCTATCTGATGCATCTTTTGCTACAAGTAATAGCTTTATTTTTTTCTTTATTATTAAATCTGTACAAGCATCAGTTCCAAAACAAATTCCTCCTGCTTTAGTGCATAATCCTAAAAGCCCTAATATTCTTTTATTATTTTCCAACCATTCCACCTCTTAAGTTTTCATAAATCTCATTATCTATTTTCTTTTCAAATATTTTTTCAATTCTTTTAGTCTTAATTGCTTTTTCAAGACATTCTAGATTATCACATAAATATGCCCCTCTGCCCTGCATTTTTCCTGTTCTATCTACACTAATCTCTCCAGATTTGTTTTTGACAATACGTATTAAATCTTTTTTATCTTTTTTTACATTGCATCCCATACAAGTTCTTTTAGGTATATTTTTCATATACTATTCCACCTTTTAATTATTCTTGTTCTTCATTCATTTTGTTAATCATTTCTCTGAATTGTGACTCACTCTTTATATCAATTTTCCAATTAGTTAATTTTGCTGCCAATCTTGCATTCTGACCTGATTTTCCAATAGCAAGTGATAATTGGTCATCTCTAACAATAACTTGTGCAACTTTTTCTTCTTCTTTAATATCTACTGCCATAACTTGTGCTGGAAGTAAAGCTGCAGCAATATATATTGAAGGATCACTATTCCATTCTATTACATCAATTTTTTCTCCATTTAATTCGTTAATAATATTTTGTATCCTAACCCCTTTTTGACCAACACAAGAACCAACAGGATCTATATTTTCATTAATAGAATAAACTGCTACTTTACTTCTATATCCTGGATCACGAGATACACTTTTTATTTCTATTAATCCTTCATAAATTTCTGGTATTTCAAATTCAAATAATTTTCTAACAAAATCTGGACATGCTCTTGATACGATTACTTGTGGTGTTCCTTTTAGCCCTTTTACAACATCTTGTACATATCCTCTTATCTTATCATTAACCTTATATTTTTCTGTAGGAATTTGTTCTTTTTGTGGCATAACTCCTTCTAGTTTTCCTAAATCCATAACTACAATATTAGAATCTGCTTTTTGAATAATTCCTGAAACAATTTCACCTTTTCTATCATTAAATTCTTTATATACAATTTCTCTTTCTGCTTCTCTTAATTTTTGGATAATAACTTGTTTTGCAGTTTGTGCTGCAATTCTTCCAAAGTCTTTTGGTACCATTTCAATATCTACTGTATCACCTATTTCTAATTTTTTACTAATATTTTTGGCTTCTTCAAGACTTATTTGAAGTTTTGAATCTTCTACAGCTTCAACAACTTCTTTTACTGCATAAAGATGAGCTGCTCCTGTTTCATTATCCATTACTACTTTTACATTTTCTGCCGAGTCAAAATTTCTTTTATATGCTGTAACTAATGCTGTTTCAATTGCTTCAATTAAATAATCTTTCTTTATTCCTTTCTCATTCTCTAGTTCTTCTAATGCTAAAACCAATTCTTTATTGTCTATTGCTTTCATTTTCCAAAATTCCTCCTTTATATATTTTTATTATTTATTCACATTACTCACTATCCCAATTATATTTTGTTTTTATCAAAGATATGTTTTTTCTTTGGACAATTCTTGTTTCATTATCAACTAATAAAACAACTTCTTCATCATTAAATCCCTTTAAAATTCCTTCTATTTGCTTTTTATTATTTTCTGTTTTAAATAATTTTATCTCTACCTCTAATCCTATGCTTTCTTCTAAATGTTTATTTTTTCTGAGTACTCTTTCAATTCCTGGTGAAGATACTTCTAAAAAATATTGTTCTTTTATATAGTCTGCCTCATCTAATAAATCCATGATTCCATCATTTACTTTTTCACAGTCATTTATATCAATTCCACCATCTTTGTCTATAAATACACGTAAAAAGTAATTTTCACCTTCTTTTGCAAATTCAACATCATATAAGTTATATCCTAATTCATTTACTTTAGGCTCTATAAGTGCTTCTACCTTTTGTTCAATACTAGCCAAGAAAAAACCTCCTTTTACACAATCAAAGAGTGGGATTTGTTCCCACTCTTCTAGTTTTCATATTTGCTATTAATATTATATCCACTTTTTACCAAAAAAGTCAAGTATTTTTTAGATTTTTTCGTTTCTTGCCTTCTTTTTACTTTGGTCTATTTTCTTTTCAATGAAAATAAAACGATGTTTCTTATAATTTATATTACTCATTAGAAACTATTAACACAGGTCTAAAATTTATTGATGACCCTACCCCGACTACTATAATTAAAACTGAACATACTAGCAGATGAAGCTTGTTTACCTCCTCGTGTTAAAAAAGCACTTCCATTGTAAGCAAAACTCGAATAGCCGTGAACACCAAGTTGACCAACTTGTAATTTCACTTCTTACCTCCCAAATAGACTCTCCTACTCTTTTTTCGTTACGAGTTTCGTTATAATTTGTATCCCTATTATCATCAAATCCTTCAAAAATACTAACATATTTTGTACTTTTTCTTTCCAAACCTAAAACATTGCCGTAAGTTTCCGAATTACCTGAAAATACTTGAATCATACCAGCAGTAAACTCCCATGCTCCACCATTTAAATCATAAACGCCAGAACAATCGCCAGTACTTGAACCCCCTTGCCTACTATCATTCGAAATTTTCTTCCATTGCACATTTGATAAATCCCCAATTGTCGAAATTTCAACTTCACTTAACTCCGCTTCATCACCACTGAATCCTGTTATATAATAATTATCTAAATTTGTTAACTCCTGTGATGGCATATTTTCATTTCTTCCATATCGGCTCCACGTTAGATATACTACTGCTCCCCATTCACTATTTTTTTGTAAATGTGTATCTACACTAGTCGAAGAAAAGCCATAGGGATTTTCATTTTCAGTCAATCCTTTACATAATGTAAAACAGTCTCCTATTGATATATCACGATATGTTGCCTTTAACGGTTTAAATTCTGGATATTTTATAAATGTTTCAGTAGTTATATTGTTCTCTTCATAAAAATTAGAAGTTGGTGGATTCGTATATTTTACTTTCGAATCCTTTGCATCATTCGCGACATGATAGTTTCCAGCATATCCTGCTTCAAATTTTGCTATCCAAAATCCTGTTATTTCGCTATCCCATTCCCCATTTGGATATCCGACACTGCTTCCATCACAAAATGCTGGATGTACTATATAATCAGTTGTTTGAACTTCTTCTCCTGTTGTATTTCCTGCTCTTTTTATTACTATGTCATTTTCTTCTGAATCCTTTGTTTGTTCTGCTTCATCACTTGTTCCTTTTAAAAATACTATATCTATTTTACCTGCTTTTTCTCCTTCATTTGGTTGCGTTATCTTATATGCATATCTTGGTATCCATACCCACAAACTGCCATCGTTACTTTGTGCATTTGCCCATTTTTGATGTTCATAATCATACCAATTGTCATTATATTGGCTTACTTCCGTTATTGTCCCATCATCACTTATTATTACTGGCGTTAATCCGTCTGCAAGCTTAGGTGCATTTACTTTTTTTGCTTCATTCCACCCTGTCCCTAATATATTTATCGCACTATTTACCTCTCCTTCAAATTCATCTAGTCCTGCTAACTCCTTATTTTGCGCATTTGTATAATTCTTCGCAGCATTCTGGGCTGTTGTAAATATTCCTCTTTCTCCTATGCTCAAATTAATTGTTA
>CANQZT010000011.1 GCA_947628335.1 uncultured Clostridia bacterium
TCATAAGCTCTTTTTACTGTCATAACACTAATTCGCAAATCTTGTGCTAAATTTCTAATTGATGGCAACAATTCATTCTCTTTCAATTCATCAGTTGCTATTGCTTTTTTTATAGCTTGTTTAATTTGTTCAAATATAGGTTGATTACTACTATTGCTAATAATAATATCCATTATCATTTCTCCTTTTGTTACAACTGTTATATTTATATTATAACAGTTGTAACAGCTTGTCAATATTTTTATAAAAAAATAAAAGATTATCTTTTTATATTGATAATCTTTTTTATCATTTTCAAAAATTTATCTCCAAATTATTTAAAATATTTTATTACAAATTCTGTTCCTTTATTTAATTCAGAACTTACTGATACACTTCCATTATCTTTTTCTATAATAGATTTTGATAAAGCAAGTCCTATACCAACACTATCATTTGAGGTATTTTTTCCTTTATAAAATCTTTCGAATATATGCGATAAATCATTTGGATTTATTCCAACTCCATAATCTTTTATTATAATTTGAGAATATATCTTATTTTCCTCAAAGTATATATCGACTATGCTACCTTCCTTTGAATGTTCTACGCCATTTTTTAAAATATTTGAAATAGCTTCAATTTGCCATTTAGCATCACAATATATTTTACTTTTTGTATTTCCATGTATATATATTTTTACATTTTTTAAATCTGATATACTAGAAACATTGTTAATTGCTTGATTAATAATGTTCTCTAGATTTTCTTCTTTGTGTAAAAATTTTACAGTATTTGTATCTAATTTTGACAATTTTAGCAATGAATTAATTAGAAAATTTATATTATAAATTTGTCTTTTTATATCATTAATAAAATCTATTCGAGTTTTTTCATCCATATCAGGATTATCCAAAATATTGTCTATCATTATAGTTATAGACGTCAACGGTGTTTTTAATTGATGAGATATATCTGATAAGGAATCTTTTAAATTTAATTTATCTGTTACAGAATTTTCTGCAACTTCTTTAAGCATTATTGTAGTTTTATAAATTTCATTTTTTAATATTGACAATTCATCTTCAGTATTATCATCAATATCTAGTCTATAATTTCTATTGTTTATTTCTTCTATATATTTTGTGATTTCTTCAATTTTTTTATCTTTTGTACTATTATATTTAAAAAAGACAATTAACAATAATGATATAAAAATAAGCATAATGCTTAATGTACTTATCAAAAAAACAGAAAAAGATTTATTGTTATTTAAAAGTATTGATTCTTTGCTTAAATCTATACCATAACTTTTGAATAAGTTTGTATCTAAATCTTCTTCATTGTTTAATATTTCTATTAATTCATTTGTAGTTATATTAGTATAGTCTTTTTTTATTTTTTCTATTATACTCCCCAATTTATTATTAAAATTTATGGTATAAGTTCTATATTGATAATATTGGTATAATCCCATTACAATTAGTGCAACAACTATTATAAATACAATTTCAGCTATAGACTTCTTTAATTCAACTTTATTCTTCATTTTCATCAATCCTATATCCTATTCCTTTAATTGTGACAATAATATCTGTACCTAATTTTTCTCTAATCCTTTTTAAATAAACTGTAACTGTATTATCATTTATATCATTACCAGTCCATTCCCAAATTTTATCAATAATATCATTTCTTGTAACGACTTTGTTTAAATTAGAAAACAACAAGCCTAATATTTTTAGTTCTAAACTAGTTAATATAATTTCCTTTTTATCTTTATACACAACCATTTTATCTAAATTAAATTCTATATTTTTCACTTTAATTACACAATTTTTCTTTTCTTTTAACCATGCTTTATTTATTCTTGCTATTAATTCTTTTGTAGAAAAAGGTTTTGTTATATAATCATCTGCTCCTAATTCTAAGCCTTTTACAATATCATCTTCTTCATCTTTTGCAGTTAAAAAAATTGTTGGTATATTTTTATTTTTAATATCATTTTTATATAATTCAAATCCATCTCCATCTGGAAGTGATATATCTAGAATAATAAAATCTGGTCTACTTGTATTTAAAAATTTTTTTGTGCTTTTTACATTAACTTTATGAATTACCTCAAAATTACTTTGTTGTAAAGAATATATTAAACCATTGGCTAAGCTGTCATTATCTTCTACTAATAAAATATTCATCAAAATTTTCCTCTCATAATTATTATATAACAAATTAGGGGACTCTTTCAAGGTATAAGTCCCCATTTATTACTACTAAATATTTTCATTTCGAATTGTTTCTATAGTATTTTGTTTGTTAATCTTAGACATTGAATATTTCATAATCACAAATACTAAAATAAACACTGCAATAATCGAAATAATAATTGGATTTATTGGTATATACATTCCATTATCTATTTTTACTGAAAATGCCTTATATAATGCAAATGTTCCAACTATCCCTAAAATAACACCATATATTAATGATTTAACACAATAGAATATAGTTTCTAAGTTAATCATTCTATTAAACTCTTTTTTAGTCATACCTATACTTTTTAGCATTGCAAATTCTTTTTGCCTTAATTCCATATTTGAAGTTATTGTATTAAATATATTTGTAACTCCAATTAATGTTATAACTGTTATAAATCCATATAAGAAAATTTTTACAATTAATGACATTGCTTTTTCTTCTCTTGCTTGTTTTGCAAAATTTGAATATCCTATATCATCAATATTTAGTTTTTTAACTTCATTTATTAATTCATCAGGATTACTAGACTGTATGCATATATATGAAGGTGTAAATTCTATATCTTGAAATTCATCCTTATTTACTACTAAATATCCACCTCCATAATATGAATTTTCTAACCCATAAGGTTTTTCTTTACTTATATAACCTACTTTTATACTAATTTCTTTTCCGTCTAACTTTCCATTAATTGTATCTCCTATATCGTAATTATATCTTCTAGTTTGTATTTGTTTATCTTCTTTATAATACAAATATTCATCACATAGAATTCCAGTTAGTTTTAATTTATTTGAATTTGCTCCAATTTTTTTTGAAAATTTTTCAAAGTCATTTCTATCTAATGCTACAAGATGTAAACCAGAATATTTACCATTTCCTGTTGGAATAGACTTTTTCTGCTCTTTATCATAAACTGAATCTTCTGTTAATTCAATCCCATCTATTTTATTTATATTTTTTAAATCAAAAATCTTCAAATTATTTCCATACTCATATAATACGAAACTTTCATCTATGAAATTGACTTTTTTTATTTTACTTACATTATCTACATTGGATGAATCATTTTTTCTTAAATATAATCTTACATTATAATCATAATCTTCATAATAATTATTAGCTACGTTAAATGTATTTGTTACAAAAACATTCATTGTTATAAAAACAAATATACTAATAACTAAAGAAAACACTGTAGTTCTATATTTTTTCTTACTTCTTTTTAAATTCTTGTAAGCAAGCTCTCCCCCTGTTTTAAATACTTTTAAGATTATTTTCGGAACCTTAAGTTTTTTAGGTTTTATTTTTATGTCATCAGCATTTCTTAATAATTCAATAGGCATAACTTTACTTGCTTTTCTAGCAGAACTAATAGCTGATAAATAAATAGTTATTATTCCTAATATAGCTGATAAGATAATTGGCAAAAACTTAACTTTTACAACAAGACCATCCATATTATTTAAAAAATACTCTCCACCTATAGCATTTATAATTTTTATTAAAATAAATACAGCCAATATACCACAAACAATTCCTAATGGAATTCCAAATAAACCTAGTATTATTGCTTCAAATATTACATTTTTCTTTATTTGCTTTTTAGTTGCTCCTACACTTGAAAGCATTCCATACATCTTCATTTTTTCTGTTGTTGCTATTGCAAATGAATTTCTAATACAAAATACACTTGTAAATATTATTATAAATATTACCACTCCAACTACTGCATATAACATTTGTACGGTCGAATCACTAAATGCAAATGCTTCCCACCTTAAAAGTTCTTTATTTACTTCGTACGAATCAGAAGCATCTGCCATAGCTTTATAAGATGTTTCTCCTAAAAGCATTGGTATTACTTCTTTATATTCTTTTGGATGTTTTAATGATATATATACATTTTTAATTCCTTCATTTATATTAG
Organism: uncultured Clostridia bacterium; assembly: GCA_947628335.1. Next base: position 4,169 of record CANQZT010000011.1, read on the forward strand.
TAGTAATTATAGAATATCCTGGATCTGAATATTTCTCAAATTCATATCCAGGTCTTTCTATAATTCCAACTATTGTAAATTGATAATTCTTTGTATCTACTAATTGTTCAAGTTCTCTTTTTCCAACATCTATATTAATTTTATCTCCTATTTTTAAATTTACTTTTCCGTTATCTATAATGTGTTTACTAATAATTATTTCGTTTTTATTACTAGGAAACTTACCTTCTATTATATTAAATTTTAAATTATCAAATGCAGTTTTATCCATTGAATACAATCTTAAATATGGTTTATCTTTGTTTTGACCATTTTCTAATTTTGCATACCCATTCTCGTATATTGTAAAAAATTCTTTAATATCTCTATTGTTTTCTAAGGTTTTTAACTTTTCATCTGAAACATTTAACATTTTCAAATGATGATATCCAGTTTCATTTATTGCATTTTGTATTAGTGTTTCTTGAACGCTTGTCATCATTGTTGCTACAGCACATATTAGACTGCATGATAAAATAATACCAATTATTGTACTTATTGTTCTTTTTTTATTTAACTTTAAATTTCTAATAGATAATCTGCCGAAGAATATTCATGTTTATACCTCCTTAACAATTTTTCCATCTTCAATTTTTATAATTCTATCAGCAATTTTTGCTATTTCCATATTATGTGTAATCATAATAATTGTTTGTTTATAATCTCTATTAGATTTTTTTAGTAATGATACTATTTCATCACTTGATTTAGAATCTAAATTTCCAGTTGGTTCATCTGCTAAAATTATTGCAGGATTTGATATCATGGCTCTACCTATAGACGTTTTTTGTTGTTGACCACCTGATAATTCATTCGGTAGATGATTTCTTCTATTTTCTAAACCTAATAATTTTATGGTTTCATTTAATTTATTTTCATTTATCTCTCTATTATCTAGCTTTAAAGGTAAAGTTATATTTTCCTCAACATTCAAAATTGGTATCAAGTTATAAAACTGATAAATTAATCCTACTTGCCTTCTTCTAAAAATCGCAAGTGCATCATCATCCCATTGATAAATATCTTTTCCATCAATATAAACTTTTCCACTTGTTGGTCTATCTACACCACCAATTAAATGTAATAATGTTGATTTTCCACTTCCAGATGCACCTACTATAGAAACAAATTCTCCTTTGTTTACTTTAAATGTAACATTGTCCAATGCCACCACTTTTGCACTACCTTTTCCATACACTTTGCTTAAATTTTCTACTTTTAATATCTCCATAAACTTTCTCCTTTCCATTTTATGAATTCATTATATTACATCCAAAGTGACAAGTAAGTGACATTTACAAATTTAACTAAATTTATTATTCTCTAAAATCCAATTTTACTATCTTCTTTACAAATTCCCATGTATTTTTCATAGAAGAAATAGATAATTTTTCATATGGAGAATGTACATCATAAGTATTTGGCCCAATTGCAACATAATCTATTTTTTCCATCCTTTTTTTAAAAAAACCTCCTTCAAGTACACCTTGAGTTATTACCATATCCATTTTAGCATCTGCAATTTCTTCATATAATCTGCTAATTTTCTTTACAAGATTTGACTCATAATTAGGCATAAATCCATATAATTCTTGAGCCCATATAATTTCTATTTCGTTATCTTTTACCTGTTTGTTTAAATCATTTAAATATTCCTCTTTAAGTTTAATATCATTGCTTCTAAGTGAATAATCTATTCTAACATATTCATCAAAAATATTTACAGCTCCTAAATTGGCTGAAAGAATATAATTATTATTTTTATCAAAATAAAGAGCTCCATTTTTATAATTATATATGAAATTTATTATTTTTTTTGAAGTAGATCTACTCATTATTTTTATATTACTCTTTATGTTTTCAATCTTTTCAAATATAATATTTTCTTGACTAAATTTTTTCTTTTGTTCAATTATATTTTTTTCTATATTTTCTATTTTAAAATTATTTTTTTCTATTACGAATATTACTTTAAATTCTCGAGGTATTACATTTACTTTTCCATTACTTGAAATGTCTATTATTCTTATATTGTCAATTTTATTTAATATTTCTATACCTAGTTTTATTGGATTACCTCTATTTTCATCTGCAATATTTCCACCAGAATGGCCACCTTTGAAATTTGAATATTCTAATTTATATATATAGTAATCATTTAAATTTATATCTTCATATGTAATATTTACTTTTCCATACCATTCCATACAGTCTGCACTACTTATGACCATTTTTCCTTCTTTACCACAATCCAAAGATATTATTCTTTTTGCAGTTATTTTACTTACATCTATCTTCTTTACACCAAGCATAGTAGTTTCTTCTTGAACAGTAAATATACACTCAAGCTTAGGTGTTTTAATATCACTATCTAAAAGTGCTAACATTATACTAACTCCTGTACCATTATCTGCTCCAAGCGTTGTGTTATCTGCTTTAATATAATCACCATCGATAATTAACTTTATTGGATCATTATTAAAATCATGCTCTGAATCATTAGTTTTTTCACATACCATATCTAAATGCGCTTGAAATGCTAATGTATCGAATTTTTCATATTCCTCATCTGCTTCTTTGATAACTATAATATTATAATATTCATCTGTATAATACTTTAAATTTCTTTTATTAGCGAAATCCATAATGTAATTTCTTACTTTCTCTTCATTTGACGAATTTCTTGGAATATCGCTTATTTCCTTGAAATACTTAAACACTTCTTCTGGTTCAATATTTTCTATTTTCATTTTTATTCCCCCTAATATAATTAAATCTTTCTAAAAAAACTCTAGTCCTTACATTTATTGGATTATCTATAACATTTTTACCACTTTCAACTATACTTCCATTATCCATAAATATAATTTTATCTGCTATTTCTTTTGCAAAAGCAATTTCGTGAGTAACAATTACCATCGTTTTATTCTCATTTGATAATTCTTTTATAACTTTTAGAACTTCACCTACAAGTTCAGGATCAAGAGCACTTGTAGGTTCATCCATACATAATAGTTTTGAATCAATTGCAAGGCACCTTGCAATTGCAACTCTTTGTTTCTGACCACCAGATAAGTTACAAGGATAAAAATCTTGCTTTTCTTCAAGTCCAATTTTTCTTAACATTTTTATTGCTATATTTTCGGCTTCTTTCTTCCCTCTTTTTAAAGCTCTTTCTTGTGCGAAGATAATATTTTCTTTTACACTCATATGAGGAAATAAATTAAAATCTTGAAAGACCATTGTAGTATTAACACTTCTTATTTTTTTTCTAGTTGATTTTTTATTTATGTTTATCAAATAATTATCATCTATTATAACTTTACCTCTATCTATACTTTCTAAATTATTGATGCATCGTAAAAGTGTAGATTTTCCAGAACCACTTGGGCCTATTATACATAAGGTTTCGCCTTCATTTAATGAAAATGATATATCTTTTAATATTACTTCTTTATCAAAATTTTTACACAAATTTTCTACTTTCAAAATCTCTTTCATATCTTCCCTCCTTAGTTATAATATCCTAATCTTTTTTCGGCTTTATGAAAAGCAATAGATATTATTCCTACAAGTACTAGATAATATCCTCCAGCAAGAATTAACGGTGTAATTGAAAATAAATAATTTGCCTGTTTTTGTGCTAAACTAAACATTTCTACTATTCCAATTGTTTGTGCTAGAGATGTTGTTTTTACTAAAGATATAACCTCATTAGAAGAGGCTGGTAACACTTTTTTTATTACTTGTGGTAATATTATGTATATATATATTTGAAACATATTTAAACCTAGTGTTTTAGCCGCTTCTGATTGACCTTTTGGCACACTATTTATTCCACTTCTAAATATTTCACTAAAATATGCTGTATAATTTATTACAAATGCAATTATAATAGCTAGAAATCTATCAATGTATGTTTTAAATATGTAATATGGTGCAAAATATACAAAAATTATTTGCAAAATCATAGGCGTGCCACGAATAATTAAAATATATAATGCTATTATTTGCGATATTAATCTATTTTTACAATTTCTCAGTATTGCTACTACTATCCCAAGAGGAATAGAAAAAAGTAAAGTTATACAAAAAATACTTAAAGTTGACCCAAGACCAGAAAACAATATTTTGCATAAATTTAATATTTCCATAATCTATTCCTCCTGCAATTTAATCATAGAATTTCCTAGCCATTTCATAGATATTTCTTCTAATTTTCCTTCTTTTTCAAGTTGTACTAATGCATTTTCTATTTTCTCTTTTAATTCAACATTTCCCAATTTAAATGCAATAACAGTTCCACTCGCAGTAGAAATATTGTATGAAGGTATTGTCTTATAATCTTTATTCTTTGATTCAATTATATAATTTCCATATATACTAGAAGAATATACAGCATCAATTCCCCCCATTTCTAGGTCTAAACAAGCTGTTAAAAAATCTGCATAAGGGATAATTTGAACTTGTTTTCCAAAAGTAGAGTTTTCTAAATCTGCCTCTTGTACTGATCCAGATTGCACACCTATTTTCTTACCTACTAACTCATCTTGTGAACTTATATTGCTTCCTCCTTTTAACATAAAATACATTTCACCTTTTAAGTACTTTCTAGATAAAGTCATAGTTTTTGCTCTGTCAGGGCTATATGCAAACCCATTCCAAATACAATCTATATTTCCATTATTCAATTCTTGTTCTTTTGATGCCCATGAAATTGGTTGAAATTTAACTTCCATACCTATTTTTTCTCCAACAGCTTTAGCCAAATCTATATCTAAACCTTCAATCTCATTATTTTCATTTCTATAGCCATATGGTGGAAAACTGTCATCTAATCCTATAACAAGAATATTTGTTTCATCTTTTAAATTGACTCCTTTAAATTTAATCATTCCTCCAATTAAAACACAAAATAATATAACTATAATTAAAACTATAATAAATATTTTCTTATTCATAATACTATCACCTCAACATACCTTTCTCTTAATTTTTTATTTAAAATTCGAATTTTATTTGTCCTTTTGAATAAAAAAAGATTATGAAGAACAAAACAAAAAGACATATAAAAAGACTATTCATAGAATTTTTATTATCCTACAAATAGTCTTCTATATGTCTCTTATGCCTATATTTTTAAACTATCGTAGGTACAGTTTATTTAGCCTGTACCTACTAATACATACTTTTAGTAGTTACAAGCTCCTACGATGATGATGCATTTCATTGTTTAAAAATATTTTCTTCATAATCTATTTCCCTTTCATCAGAACGTTTTTATGTTCAACATATTTATATGGTAACATGATACTAAAAATTTGTCAATATAAATTTACATTTTTGGTCATAAATTTTCCATTCTATTCATCCTCTTTGATGATATTCTTTCCACCAAAATACGTTGCTAGAAAATACGAACCATATATTATACTAATAATTATTACTGTTGCTATAACAGATGGTAGTAAATCATCCTTTGATGCTAAACCTGACATTATTGTTATTGCAAATTGTATACCAAAAATAGAATGTATAATTGCTAAAACAAGTGGCATACCAAAGAAAATACCGATTTGCCTAAATAATGCTTTATTAATCATTTTTTCATCACAACCAATTTTCCTTAAAATAGTATATCTTTGTTTATTATCACTACTATCTGTTAGTTGCTTTAGTGCTAAAATAGCGCTACTTGCTATTAAAAATATAATCCCCAAATAAATAGCTATAAATGTTACAATTGTTGCTATTCCAACACTTGCTTCTATTAAACTAATTTTTGTAAATCCATCAATTTCTATCCCATTATCATTTAAGGATTTTATAAGATTAGATGAATTTTCATCACCTGCAAATATTTTTTCAATTTCTTGCTTTTCTTCTTCTGTTTCTGCATTATAATTTGCTGATAACAAATACATTTCTTTCATATATTCTGTTAATGGGCAACTATCTGGTACCAAAATAACTCCTGTATTGGTATGACTTGTTGACATTATTATAAATCCATCTTGACATTCATTATATTTTGATTTATATTCTTTTCCAGCAATTTTCAAAACATTATTTCCATTTTCTAATGCTCTATTTCTTAATTCTGTCATACTATCAAAATCACAAAGAACAATATATTCATCTTCATTTAGCATATATTCCTTTATCCCATATGCTTTAGCAATTCTATTATAGTCTGATATTTTTACTATTTCCTCTGCTGTTCCATAAGCTAAACCTGGAAATTCCTTTTTTATTTCATTAAATTTATCTGCAAAAAAAGTTTCCCAAGTCAAATCATTTGTAGCATATACTTCTATTTCAACAATATCTTTTAAAACATCAGCGTCAAGTCCATTATTTTTTAATGTTTCTTTAATAGGATGTTTTGAATCTTCTCTTTGTGTTTCGGTAGTTGTATATTCTACACCATATTTCTTATAGCTTGCTGGTAAATTAGCAGTTTTGTATAAATTCAAATCTACTGGAGTCATCTCTATTAACTCTCTTTGCATAGTATTTCTCAAAGCTAAGCTCGAAGATAAAATACTAATTGTCATAAACAGCATTAAACATATAACACTCATACTTGCAACCATTGTGTTAATTTTGTTATTTATTTGCCTTAAAACAAACATATTTGTATCTTTTAAATAAATATTCTTTACTTTTTGAACTACAATTATTACAAATGAAGATAACGACCAAAATATAGCAACTGTGCCGAAAATTCCCATAAGAATTGGTGGTAACACCTTTTCTGCTGTATTCATTGAATATACATCTCCTGTCACTTTCCAATAAGCAAAACCCAAAGTAGTACTACCCAATAAAAATATAAAAATTGCTAAAAACGGATTTTTCATCTTTACAATCTCGTTTCTTTTGCCCGCATTTAACAAGTTAATTAATTTATATCTTGAAACTGTCATTGTATTAAAGAACATCACTGCTAGATACATTACTGTAAAATATATGCAAGTTTTAGTACAAGCATCTTTTGAAAACACAAAATGAAATTCACTCATGTCAGCTTCAAATAATTTTGCAACAAGTATGGACATGAATTGTGATGCAAATATACCAATTATTAGACCTATGCCAAGTGATATTATTCCAACCAATACTGTTTCTAATAGAATAATTTTTGATATTTGCCTTTTACCCATTCCAAGTGTCATATATATACCAAATTCTTTTTTTCTTCTATTGATTAGGAAATTATTAGCATATACAATTAATAAACCTAATACAACCGCTACAAATACTGATACAAACCCAAGTATGTTTATCATTAGTTTTATAATATTTCTCGTAGATCCGAGATATTTCAAGCATTGCCTGTTGGCTATCAATAGAGTTAAACATATAAAATATTGCTACTCCCAAAACCAATGTCAAAAAATATATAGCATAATCTTTTATACTTTTTGTTATATTTTTTATTGACAATTTAAAAACAATCATTCAAATCACCTCCAAGAAGTGTTTGTACCTCAATTATTTTTTCAAAAAATTGCTTTCTTGTATCATTTCCTTTTATTAATTCATTAAAAATTTTTCCATCTTTTATAAACAATATTCTATTAGAATAAGAAGCTGTAAAAGCATCGTGAGTTACCATTAAAATTGTAGCTTGTAACTTTTGATTAAGATATTCAAAGTTTTCTAATAATTGTCTTGCTGATTTTGAGTCTAACGCACCTGTAGGTTCGTCTGCTAGTACAAGTTTGGGATTAGTAATAATTGCTCGTGCTGATGCAACCCTTTGTTTTTGACCGACCTGATACTTGGTATGGATACTTTTTTAAAATTTCCTTTATTTCTAGTTTTCCTGCAATTTCATTAACTCTCTTATCAATTTCTTGAGGCTTTATTCTTTGAATGGTCAGTGCAAGTGCTATATTTTCATAACAAGTCAGAGTATCTAATAAATTAAAATCTTGAAAAATAAATCCTAATTCTTCCCTTCTAAACTTATTTAGTTGATTTCCTTTTAACTTTGTAATATCATAATTAGACACAATTATATGGCCTGCAGTTACTTTGTCTATTGTAGATATACAATTTAATAGCGTTGTCTTTCCAGAACCTGATGCTCCCATTATGCCTACAAACTCTCCTTTATCAACAATAAAACTAATACCAGATATTGCTTTTGTTAAGTTTGACTTATTTCCATAGTATTTTTCAATATTTTGTACTTCTAAAATTCTTTCCATAATAAAAAACTCCTTTCATCTTAAAAATATTATAGCTCTGATTCTTTATATTTCATATCGATTTGCATTACACGAATCTTACATTTTTGTAAGCTAAAAAAAGATTATCAATTCAAATTTGATAATCTAAAATTTCAAATTACTTTATTTCATATCCAAATAACTACTATTAGGAAATACTAACCTTACCTCTGTTCCCTTATTTTGAACAGAATCTAATTCTATACTTATTCCTAATTTATCACATAACTTTTTACATAAATATAATCCTATACCTGTAGACCTTTTACTTGACATTCTCCCATTTGATCCAGTGAACCCTTTTTCAAATACTTTAACTGTTTCTCCTTTCCTTATTCCAACTCCATTATCTTTTATATACAAAACTATATTTTCTTTGCCTACTTTAGAATAAATTTCAATTTCAGATTTTTCATCCACTTTGCTATATTTTATGCTATTTTGTATAATTTGATTTAAAATAAATACTATCCATTTATTATCTGTAGGAACTGTATTTTCTAAATCATGTGTATGAATAGATATTTTTTCTCCTATTAATATTTTTTTGTTTTTTCGAATAACCTCATTTACAATTTCTTTTAACTTACATTTCTTTATATAATAATCCTTTTCTACGGTATTACTTCTAGCATAGTATAGTGCTTGTTCAATATAATTTTCAACTTTATCCAATTCTTCATCTATGCTTTTTGTAGCATCCATTTTATTATTTTCTATAATAAGTTTACTAGTTGCTATTGGTATCTTTATTTCATGAATCCACATTTCTATATATTCTTTATAATCCTCGTTCATATATTTGTACTTATTAACATTTTCAATCATAGATTTATCTATTTGTTCAATAATTTCTTTTTGTATTTTACCATCTAAAAAATTAGGATTAGGCATTACTGCTGTAATTAAATATTTTTCCTGCAACTTACCTAATATTTCATAAACATTGTCATAGTAATTCTTTTTTTGTATATATTCTATAAAGATAGATATTAAATATAAAACAAAAATAATTAGTGGAATATATACTTTAATGAAAGTGCCAAACGGATATGCAAGTAGAAATATTTCTATTGTTATAATACCAAATACAATCAAACTAATCTGTAATATTTTGTCTTTTATAAAATTGGTAAACTTCACATTCTTCCTCCTATTTTAATATATATCCCTGACCTCTTTTGGTTTCTATTAACTCTTTTAATCCTATTTTCTCCAATTTATTTCTTAATCTTGTTATATTTACCGATAGAGTATTATCATCTATAAAACTTTCACTGTCCCATAAGTACTCCATAATCTCTTCTCTTGAAACAATAATATTTCTCTTCTCATTTAAGTATTTTAATATTTTCAATTCGTTCTTTGTTAAATCAATTTCTATATCCCCTGCTATTATTGTACTATTTGATAAATTAATAGTAAAATCTTGTGTTATAATTTTTTCTTGAGATATGCTCATATTACTCCTTTTCAATAAAGAACCTATTTTTGCAAGTAAGATTTGAATATTAAAAGGTTTTGTAATATAGTGATCTGCTCCATAATTTATACATAATAACTCATCTACTTCATTATCTCTGCTAGTAACGACAATAATTGGAATGTTAGACTGTTTTCTAATTTCTTTGCAGACATATTCTCCATCAACATTTGGTAAGTTTATATCTAATAGTATTAAATTTGGATTAACATTTAAAATGTCTTTAATTGTATTATCAAACTTGTTTAGCGTTTTAACATTATATCCATGATGATTTAAAAATATTTCTAATTCTCTACGTAATTTTTCATCATCTTCTACAATTAATATTGTTTGCATGATTTATCCTCCAAAATTATTATAGCATAATATTTATAAAAATAACCTTACATTTTTGTAAGGTTTCTCGATATTATAATTATCTATTTATATGCAATATTTTTAAAATAAACAATTTGAACCTTGTAAAAAAAGACTCATTGTATTTTATTAATTCTGTGTTATTGCTATTTTCTGTCTTTTCCTTTTTAAATATATCATCCGGATTGTATCTTTTCCTTTTTTCTTGTTCTGCTATTTCTTGGTTTAAATTTAATATTTCTTTAATTTTTAATCTTTGTTCTTCAGTTGCAAAATAATCTACAAATAAATTTACTATAATAGCATTTGCTTCTGGAGAAATATTTTGTTCTGATAAATCAATTTCTGGATTTATTACAAAATTATAATTTTTATCCTTATTTCTTTCAAAAAATTCAATTTTTTCTAAAGGTATCTTTGAATATTCTTCTTTAGGAAAATATTTAATTATTTCTAATACTTCTGTATAAGCTTTTGCATATGTATTATTTATCATTTCCTAACTCCTTATTTATATCTTTTTCTTCCTTTTCCATAGTGCTAGCTTCGTATACTTTATCAGTAGTTGTATTTTTTAATGCATTTTTTACAGCTTGATATGGAGTAATTTCCTCTCGTTTTTTTTCTTTTAATAAATCTGATGTTTGATTAATTAATGAATATCCTTCGTATCCAAGTCGATCTAAAAAATTCCTGTAATCCTCAATATCCATACTATATCGTATCATATTCATATTATATTTTTGCTCTAAAACATTGTCTATCTTTTCAAGAGGAGTCATTTTTGATACATCGGGAAAATACGTTGATGCATATTGCTTAAAAAATTCTTGAACCTGCTCATTATTTATTCCATTTATAATAGCTTGCTTTTTGTCATAACTTCTTGGACTATCACTAATAGGTAGTATGTCTGATTCT
>CANQZT010000012.1 GCA_947628335.1 uncultured Clostridia bacterium
CTAAAAAATAACTTTCATTTTGCGCAATGTCATGTTTCTATTTTATAGAGCTATTCCTTGCACCTCCCTTGTTTCTTGGTATTTCTAACTTTTAGTTAAATTTTGTAAATGCTAAAATTTTTTTGCGTGTTTTTTCTTGAACTTTTTTTGCACTATACTTTTTCCATTCAGAAACTGTACGTTCAATTATCGAATAATAGTTGACTTGCATACCTAATTGATATTTGTTTTCAAAAAAATCATTATCAACATAGTATATACGATGTCTTTCTTCATCTGTTTGGATAATCTGATATAATTTTGATTCAGCCTCAAAAAAGGTTTTGTAAGTATTTAAACAAAAGGGTTTCCCTTTTCCATACATGCAATAGATAGAATATTCTTTTTGAGTATTTTCTATATTATCCATAATACTCTACCTCCAAATTTAAATTATTAGCATATCGAAAAAATGTTGTCAATATTTTTATCTAAAAAAAAACTTTTTTGTCTTAAAAAGCATTTTGAAAACAAATTAGGGCATTTCTATACAATCCCTCATATGATAAAAAATAAATTTTGAATATAAATAAAAATAATGGTGTTGTGAGGGCTACTAATAGTAGTCATTGCCCTCAATTCAAAAAATATATGTTTAGGCCAATATTACCACTCAAGCGCCGTTTGGGCTGTCTACTCCCTACGGGCTCCGTTCGTTCCTCACTCCCCTTTTTCTCGGGTCATGTCTGGGCATAACTCTGTAATTCTTACGGGCTGTTAGCCCATTTATTCACTAAGGGAATATGTGAATTTCTAAAAACGCAATGATTTTAATACTTACAAAATTTAACTAAAAATTAAATTAATACCTCTACAAGGTTTAGAAAAAGAGGCATATATTGGTGCAAATGAATATCTCTAAAAAAAATAAAAATATTATAAAATTTCCCATGTATGGGACTCTCGGAGGGTGTTACTAAGAACCCTCCTTAAAATTTGAAAATGTCAAGTTCCATTTTCGGAATTGCAAAAAGGCAATTCCGAAAATAAAAAGCTATGTTCTATTTTCTAAATTTTTAAAAAATTCTTCATCATAATTTCTTTGCTCATAATTTTGAAAGCTTTTCTTTTTATATTTTCTTTTATTTTCAGTATTTTTATTATCTTTATTTAATTGGATATCATTTTGCGTATGCACATTAACCGTATGCACAAAATGTATATACGGTTCTTCATAAATTAAATATTCATAATCGAATGTACCGTTTGCTTTTTTTGTTCTATTTCGCTTTAAATATTTGAACTCTTCCAATTCATTTAAACCACTTCTAATTGCTCTAATATTTTCTTTACAAATTGCTACTAATCCATTGATACTATAATCCCAATTATCTGGTAAACTTAACATCAAACTCAGTAATCCCTTAGCTTTTAAGCTTAAATTTACATCTTTTAAATGGTAATTACTCATGATAGTATAATTTTTATTTTTATTAATTCTAAATACTGGCATTGATAATATAAATATACTCTAAAAAATAACTTTCATTTTGCGCAATGTCATGTTTCTATTTTATAGAGCTATTCCTTGCACCTCCCTTGTTTCTTAAATAAAAAATTGTAAGTATACTTTATATATACCTACAATTTTTATTATTTATAACATCATTTATTTATCAATCCTTAAATTGCTTTAAGAAATATTCCATTCTCATTAAAAAATCTTTATTATTTTTTGTTGCAAGTAATTGATTTATTAATTGTTCTGTAACTTCTGCAACAGACATACTAGACATTGCTTTTCTTAATGCAAAAACTGTTTCAATTTCCTTAGAATCTAATAATAAATCTTCTCTTCTGGTTCCTGATTTATTTATATCTATCGCTGGAAAAATTCGCTTTTCAGATAATTTTCTGTCTAAATGTACTTCCATATTGCCTGTTCCTTTAAATTCTTCAAATATAACTTCGTCCATTCTGCTTCCAGTTTCAATTAATGCAGTAGCAAGAATAGTTAAGCTTCCACCATTTTCTATATTTCTAGCTGCACCAAAAAATTTTTTAGGTTTATGTAACGCACTTGGATCAAATCCACCAGATAATGTCCTTCCAGAAGATGGAATTACTAAATTATATGCTCTTGCAAGTCTTGTAATACTGTCAAGTAAAATTACTACGTCTTTTTTATGTTCGGTAAGACGTTTTGCTCTTTCTAATACCATTTCAGCAACTTTTACATGATGTTCAGGTAATTCGTCAAATGTTGAATAAATAACTTCTCCTTTTATAGAACGCTTCATATCTGTAACTTCTTCTGGTCTTTCATCTATTAAAAGTACAATTAGTTCGACTTCTGGATTATTTGTACTAATACTATTTGCTATTTTTTTTAACAGAGTAGTTTTTCCAACTTTTGGAGGAGCAACAATCATTCCTCTTTGCCCTTTTCCTATTGGTGAAATTAAATCTATTAATCTCATAGCATATTCATTAGATACTGTTTCTAAGCGTAATCGTTCTTGAGGATATATCGGAATTAAATCATCAAAGCTTTTTCTTCTATATGCCTTTTCAGGTGCTTCTCCATTTACTTCCCCTACAAATATTAGGGCTGGAAACTTTTCGCCTTCTTTTGGTAATCTTGAAATACCTTTTATTTTATCCCCTGTATCTAGTTTAAATCTTCTAATTTGAACTGGTGAAATATATATATCATTTGGCGTAGATAAATAGTTATCACCTCTTAAAAAACCATATCCATCTGGTAATACTTCTAATATCCCTTCTACAATTTGGTCATCTTCATTGGTGACTTTATATCCACCTTCAGATACAGCTTTGGCTTCATCTGAGTTTTTTGATTCTATAATCGTGCTTTTTTTTTCACTTGATTTATTGCTATCTGATTCTAAATCAGATTCTTTCAATACATTTATAATCTCCTCTTTTTTTAGTTTGGAAATATTTTTGATTTCCCTATTCTTCGCTAATTGTTTTAACTCAACTAGTGACATATCTTCATAATTCATATTACGCCCCCATAAATTAATATCTTATCATATATTTATATATTTTATCATAAAAATAAAAATATCTCTAGTATTTTTACGTATTTAATTTGCATTTTAATGGATTTTCATTACATAAGAAAGTTTATAAAAAAATTCTGAAGTAACAAAATTTTAGTTACCTTAGAATTTGTTATTTGAAAGCCAACGCTGTACATTAGCAAGATATTTTTTATTAGAAATAATTGAATTTTAAATGTTATTGAACAAAAATAATCATAATTTGACGGATTATTTTCCTATATCAATATAAACTCTTTCATTAGGTAGATACATATCTAATTTCTCACGAGCTAATTGTTCAATATATTCAGGTGATGATATATTTTCTTTGGTAGCGATTAATGTTTTATTATATTCATTTTGCTCATCTATTTTGTCCTTTAGAGTAGCTTGTTCTGTATTATAAGCATTAATCGTTTTTTGTTGATTAATAAATACAATTGCTACATATACAATTACTGCTACTAAAAAACATTTTTTTAATAATTTTTTTATTTTCATATGTATACAACTCTCCAAATTTTTAATAAAAATGTAAAAGTGATGTTTAAAAATCCTTTAAATCCTTACGGAAATGCATCATACTATATATTTCTACAAATTTTCTCAAAATCCTTCTTTTAAACATGATTTTTTTGTGGTTTTATACATTTTTTTATTAATTTTGATATATTTCCTTTCAATTCAATAAAACTTTTTCTTATATTGATGAATATAAAAGAAAATGGTCGAAATAAAATTTTTTTTGTGATTCTAAATAATAATCGCAAGGGGTATGTAATTATTTTTTCTATTTTCATTATTACTTTTTTTATCGTATTTATTACATATACAAAAAATTTTATAATGTAGCTACTTATGGTAATCATATACAAAAGTATACCTAATAAAATTCCTAAAAAAATGTATAAGCGTATTTCGCCATTATTAAAATAAAAAATAAAGTATAAAGTTAAAATTCCTGTAAGTATCCAAAATAAAACATCTTCAACATATGTAATAATATCGGAAGTTTGAAAAGATTTCCTTAAAATCCTAAATATATCAAATAAAAAACCTATTAAAATTCCATTAATAATAAACATGAAAAATAAATAAGCTTCATTATTCATTCGCAACACCTATTTCTACTTGAATATTTTACCTAAAAGACTTCCACCCTTTTTTTCTATATCTTTTTCACTATAGTTCATGCCATAAATATCTCCTTCTACAATGACTTCGGAAGTATCTATACTTAACTTATTAATACGTAAATCTTCACCTTTTATTGTTAATAGACCGAGTTCTGTTTCAACAATAACAACCTGATCATCAAAACTTAAAACATCTAATACCCCCGATATACTAAGTTTTCCCCTATTCTCTAAAATTAAATTCTGAACTATATTATTAGATATTCCCTTTCTTTCTTCTAATGTCATTTCTAACTCCCCCCTACCTTATATTTTACAGTCTACATTATATATATTCAAACCTTGTCTACATTAGAACTTATAAGAAGAGAAATTTACAAAAAAAACACAATAATAGTCCTATGAACTAATTATAAAATTAATCATAGGACTATATAAATTAATGTCTAAAATGTCTCATTCCAGTAAAGATCATACTAATTCCATATTCATTACACTTATCTATTGATTCTTGATCTCTAATTGACCCACCTGGCTGAATAATTGCTGTTATTCCTGCCTCATGTGCTGCTTCTACACAATCTGCAAATGGAAAGAATGCATCTGATGCAAGAACTGCCCCAGTAGTAACACCTTTTTCTATTAATTCCTCAGCATGTTCAACAGATTGTTTGGTTGCCCAAATTCTATTTACTTGACCTGGACCAATTCCAATAGATTGTTTATTTTTTCCTAAGGCAATACCATTAGATTTTACATATTTTACTATTTTCCAAGTAAACATCATGTCTTCTAATTCCTTATCAGTTGGCTTTCTCGTTGTGACAACTTCATAATTATCTAGCAATTTTGAATCTATTGTTTGAACAATTATTCCACCATTTATCTTTTTAATATCATAAGAATCTTCAGATTGTTTTATAGTAATATCTGGAAGAAGTAAAATTCTTAAATTTTTCTTTGTTTTTAATAACTCTAAAGCTTCATCATCATATTGAGGCGCTACTATTACCTCAAGGAAAATTTCTTTCATTTCTTTTGCTACATCAACAGTAATTGGACGATTTGCTACAACAATTCCACCAAATATAGAAGTTTTATCTGCTTCAAATGCTTTTTTCCAAGCACTATATATATTATCTGCACTTCCAACTCCACAAGGATTTCCATGTTTACATGCAACAACTGTAGGTTCATCAAATTCTTTTAATAATTCTAAAGCACCATTCGTATCGTTAATATTATTAAAAGATAATTCTTTTCCATTTAATTGTTCTGCAGTAGTTAATGAACCTTCACATTTTCCAATTTCCTTGTATAATGCACCTTTTTGATGTGGATTTTCTCCATATCTCATTTCTTGTACTTTTTCATATGTTAATGTAAGTTCATTTGGGAAACTTACATCATTTCTTTGTTCCTTAATATATTTACAAATCATTGCATCATAATTAGCAGTATGCTCAAATACTTTTTGCATTAAATAAAATTTTGTGTCTAATGTAACTTGACCATTTTCTTTTAATTCTGTTAATACTTTTTCATAATCTGCAGGATCCGTAACAACTGTTACATCTTGATAATTTTTAGCAGCACTACGTAACATAGTAGGTCCACCTATATCAATATTTTCAACAGCTTCTTGTCTTGTTACATCTTCTTTTAAAATAGTTTGTTTAAATGGATATAAATTTACGATAACAAAATCAATAGTTTCTATTCCTAAATTAGAAAGCTGTTCCATATGATTTTCGTTACTTCTTATTGCAAGAATTCCTGCATGAACTTTTGGATGTAATGTTTTTACTCTACCATCTAAGCATTCTGGGAAACCTGTAAGTTCACTAATTTCAATGGCTTTTACACCTTCTTCTTTTAATTTCTTATAAGTTCCTCCTGTTGATATTATTTCTACTCCACATTTTTCTAATTCTTTTGCAAATTCTACAATTCCTGTTTTATCTGATACGCTAATTAATGCTTTCATATTTTTTCTTCCTTTCTTTAAGAAATATAACATTATACTTTAGAAGTTATGATATTAATTTATTTTGCTAAATTCTCGCAACTCCACTTACTATTTTACTTTCTGACGCATTATTTAATAATTTGTGACCACCAGATAATACAACTAAATCTCCACTTTCTAATATTCCTTTTGATTTTAATTTTTCAATTCCCTTTTCAATAGTTGCGTCTATTGTTTCACAAGCATCTACATATACTGGGAAAACATTCCAAACTAGAGATAATTGGTTAAATGTTCTTCTGTTATCTGTTATTGCTAAAATTGGACATCCAGCTCCCATACCTGCAAATTTTCTTGCAGTATCTCCTGAATGTGTATAACATACAATTGCATCTGATTTAGTATTTTTAGCCATAACACATGTTGAATAAACTATATTATCTTCTAAGTCTTTTAATTCTACATTTTTATTTTCAGTAAATTTTTTCCAGTAATCTATTTCAGGTTCTACTCTATGTGCTATTTTATCCATAGTTTTAACACATTCTAATGGGTATTTTCCCATTGCACATTCACCAGATAACATTATAGCACTTGTTCTATCAAATATAGCATTTGCTACATCACTTGCTTCAGCTCTTGTAGGTAATGGATTATTCATCATTGATTCTAACATTTGTGTTGCTGTAATTGCAGGTTTATTTGCTCGATTACTTAATTTTATGAATTTTTTTTGCATAATTGGTGGCTCTGTGAAATCTGTTTCTGTTGCCATATCACCACGTGCTATCATTTGAGCATCTGCTTTAGATACAATGTCTTCCATATTTTCTAATCCTTCTACATTTTCTACTTTAGTAACTATCTTTATGTCTTTTCCACCATTTGCATCTAATACTTCTCTTACTTGTCTAATATCATCTGCATTTCTTGTAAATGATATCGCAACATAGTCGTAATCATGCTCACAAGCTGTTTTTAAATCTGCTATATCTTTATCTTTTAAAGCTGGTAAACGAATTGCTGTTCCAGGTAAGTTCATTGTTTTTCTGCTTCCTAAACCATTTCCATGAACAACTGTACATACTATATCTTTTCCTACAATTTCATCAACAACTAATTCAATAGCTCCATCGTCTATTAATACTTTAGCTCCTGGTTTTAAATCTTTATATAATTCTTTATAACTTACAGATACTTTATCCTTATCTCCTATAATATCTTCATTTACTAATGTGAATTTTTGTCCGTCTTCTAATTTTATCTTGTCATTTTTTCCAGTAACAAGCATCCCTGTTCTAATTTCAGGACCTTGCATATCTAATAATAAAGCTACTGGTATGTCCATTTCTTTTCTTAAACGGATAATTTCTTCTGTTTTTTCTGATTGCTCTTCCCAACTTCCGTGTGAATAATTAATTCTAGTTACGTTTAGACCTGCCTCAAATAGTTCTTTCAACATAACTTCACTAGATGGACCTATTGTTCCAACGATTTTTGTTTTTCTTAAATCTTTTTTCAAATTAATTCCCTCTTTCTTTATTATCAATTCTATGGTATTATAACACAAATAAAAAGATATATTCAATACCTAAAGTGCAAAAAAAGTTACTTTTTGTTGCTAGATGGTGCTTTTTAAAACAGTAGTGAACATTTTATATATGAAAAACCGAGTTTTATAATTACTCGGTTTTAACTTTATTCACTTGTAATCCACTTTACTAAATCTAGATTTTCTGCATCAAGTAGCATTTTATGTTTTGGCATTACTCTAAATGTGTATCCATAGTTTCCTCCTGTTGTTAATTCTATTTTAGCTTTGTATAAATATGTATTATTTTTATCTGGCACAGCTTCATGTAACTTCATTGGAATTACTGCAACGCTTTTTACAACTCCATTCTCTAATATTTTTCCATAGTATACTTGTACTTCTATATTTTCTTTATTTATATTTGGTAATTCTACGGCACACGATACATCTATATTATTTCCAGCATCCATTGTAATATTATCTAGATTACTCATTTGATATATTTTTATATCATTCCAATTATTTCTTAGTTCCTTTTTCCATGCACTATATGCAGTAACTTCTTCTAAGTTTGAAAAATATTTATTTGTTATATTACATAATGGTATATATAGCTTATCTACATACTCTACTACCATTCTTGATGTACTATATTTTCCACCTGTGGACATAATTGAATTTTTCATATATTCCATCCATTTTTCCGATATACCCTTTTCATTTCTATCATAATATATTGGAACAATTTTATTTTCAAGTGTGTAGTATATACTTTCACTATCTGCTATGTCTTGTGCTTCATATGAAGTATATTGTTCATTTGTTCCGATTAACCAACCATTTTTTGAATTATATCCCTCAGCCCACCATCCATCTGAAATACTGAAATTCACAACTCCATTAACAGATGCTTTTTGACCACTTGTTCCAGATGCTTCCATTGGTCTTCTTGGATTATTTAACCATACATCTACTCCACTAACTAAATGACGAGCAATTTGTATATTATAATTTTCTAGTATGAATATTTTTCCTTTAAATTGTGGCTTCATAGATATTTCGTGGATATATTTTATTAAGTCTTGACCTTCTTTATCTGCTGGATGTGCTTTTCCAGCAAATATTATTTGAACAGGTCTTTCAGAATCATTTAATATTTGAGTAATTCGTTCTAAATCCCTAAATATTAGTGTTGCTCTTTTATATGTTGCAAATCTTCTAGCAAATCCTATAGTTAATGCATCTGGATTTAATTTTGATACTATCTCTTTAATTTCATCATATCCTACCCCTGAAGCTTTTAATCTATTAGTTACATTCTCTTTTACTAATTTCAATAGCTTTATTTTTCTTTCTTTATGCGCATTCCATAGTTCATCATTTGGGATATTTATTATGCTTTTCCATGTATTATCATCATATATAGAATCTTGCCAATATGGAGTTAGATATTTATTGTATAATTCTTTTAAATTTGGCGCAAGCCAAGAACATGTATGTATCCCATTTGTAATATGAGTAATTGGTGACTCTTCTGCAGAAATATGTGGCCATACTTCTCCAAATAATTCACGAGATACTTCTCCGTGAAGTTTACTTACTCCATTTTTCTTTCCTGCTATCTTTAGTGCAAGAATTCCCATATTGAAACCTTGCTCTAGCTTTTCACATGGTTTCATTCCTAATTTCATAAACTCATCTCTTGATAATCCTAATTTTGGCCAAAAATTTTTAAAGTATTTGTCTACTAAGTCTAATGGAAAAATATCATTTCCAGCAGGCACTGGTGTGTGGGTTGTAAATACTGTTTTAGCTGATGCAATTTCCTTTGCAATATCAAAAGATACTTCCCTTTCTTCCATTATATCTTTTATAATTTCTAATATTAAAAATGATGAATGTCCCTCATTCATATGATAAACTGTTGGCTTTAGACCTAATTCTTTTAGTAAATGTGCACCTGCCATTCCTAGCACTATTTCTTGTCGTATTCTCATTTCTTGGTCTCCACCATATAAACGTAATGTAATTTCTTTAAATTCAGAGTCAGTATTTTGGTCAATATCGGAATCTAATAAATATAGCTTTGCTCTACCAACATTAATTTGCCAAACCTTTAAATATAATTTTTTTGTTCCTAATTTTATATTTATTATTAATTCTTGACCTTGTGTATCTTTTACAGGTATTATTGGAAGGTTTTGCAAATCTATATTTTGATATATATTTTCTTGATCTCCCCATCCATTTATTTTTTGGTTAAAATATCCATTTTTATATAATAATCCTACTGCAACAAAGGGCAATCCTAAATCACTTGCTGATTTAAGATGATCACCTGAAAGGATTCCAAGACCTCCCGAATATATTGGTAATATTTCATCTAGTCCATATTCTGCAGAAAAATATGCTATTAAGTCGTTCTTATTATTAGAATGTTCTTTTGAAAACCATGTCACTCTGCTATTCATATATCCATCAAAATCATTTACTATTTTATCATAATTTTTTAATAATTCTTCATTTTTTTCAGCTTGTTCTAATTTTTCTTGTGATACTAATTTTAGAAATTTTACAGGATTCTTTCCAACGTTTTCCCATAAATCAATATCAATCTCTTTAAATAACTTTAAAAATTCACTATTCCATGACCACCATAGGTTATTTGCAATTTCTGATAAGCGATTAATTCTTTTTGGTAATTGTGGATTTACTGTAATCCTATTAAACATATACATTTTTAATTTCCTCCTTAGTTTCTTACTTTTTAAGTTTATCTTTAAGTATTAGTATCTTTATTATCTATTATATTAAGCCAAATGTCAAATATTTTTGAAAATTTTTTAATAGTTTTTTCACAATTCATTTTTTTATCATTTTAATGTTGTAACTTCCATAATATAAAAATGATTAACTTAGTATCATTTTACGTATAAAATTCCGAATTATTTCCACAATATATAACGGATAATAACATTCAATTATTTTTTATTATTTGTTATTTTATATATAAGGTGATTGTTATGAATTTGGAAAAAAAGAAATTGCAAATAAAAATTGGTAATATTCTAAAAAAAACAAGAAAGTCTTTAGGCTATACGCAAGAAACCGTTGCAGAAATGTTGGATTTAGCCCCTAGATATATTTCAGACATAGAAAGAGATAAAACAAAAGGTAGTATTGATACTCTTGTAAAATTATGTAATATATATCACGTTACTCCAACTTATATTTTACAAGAATATTTAAACATAGATGATGATTTTAAATTGGATCCAGATTTGATAGGTTTTTATGAGTTAAGTACGCATGATAAAAAAGTAGTAATTGAATTAATCCAATATATGAATAAAAAACAAAAGTAACAATATTAATTTCATACAAATATATAAGACTGTATAAGAGTTTTTTCCTCATATACAGTCATTATTGATTTATTTTATATGTGAAACATCTATTTCAGATTCAAACACAGTATGTGAAGGTCCCTTCATATACATATCTCCAGTTTTTTCATCCCACTGTATTTCTAATATTCCACCTATTTGTTCTACTTGTACTTTTCTTTCTGTTCTACCTGTTATAACAGCTGCTGTTACTGCAGTACAACATCCGGTTCCACACCCTATAGTTTCTCCTGTACCTCTTTCCCATTCTCTGATTTTTATATAATTTTTGTCTATGACCTGTGCAAAAGTTACATTTGTTTTATTAGGAAATAATTCTGTTTTATTTTCTATTTCTCTTCCGTACTTTTCCACGTCAAAACTTGCAACATCATCTATAAACATAACACAATGTGGATTTCCCCAAGATACAGCTGTAATTTTAAATATCTTGTCTAATACCTGTACATCTTGTTCTATAAATTCAGATAATTCTGTGTTCACAGGTATTTTTTTTGTATCTAATACCGGATTTCCTATATTTGCTTTTATGTTTATAGCTTTACCATTTTCAACAAATAATTCAACATGCTGAATTCCACCAAGTGTTTCTATAGTTAAATTTGTCTTTGTTGTAAATTTGTGATCATAAACATATTTACTCATGCTTCTTAAAGCATTTCCACACATCTCTCCTTCTGTTCCATCTGGATTAAACATTCTCATTCTAAAATCTGCCACATCAGATTTACATATTAAAACCATTCCATCTGAACCAATTGCAAAATGTCTATTACTCACAAATTTTGCAAGTTCACTTAAATTAGGTAATTCTTGATTAATTGCATCTATATATACATAATCGTTCCCATATGCTTGCATTTTTGTAAATTTCAATATTATTCCTTCTTTCCTTTATTCTAATGCTTGTTTTAGATCATTTATAATATCTTCTGCATCCTCAATACCAACAGAAAGTCTTAAAAATCTGTCATTAATACCTAACTTTTCTCTTACATCTTCTGGCACTTCATGATGTGTTACTATCATTGGATATGTTATTAAACTTTCTACCCCTCCTAAACTTCCAGCAAATAATATCATATCTACTTTGTCAATAACTTGTAAAGCAGTTTCCTTTGAATCTACTTCAAAAGATAACATTCCTCCAAAGCCTGTTGTTTGCTTTATAGTAGTTTGATAGTCCTTATGGTCTTTAAAGCCAATGTAATATACTTTTTTTACTTTTGGATGATTGCGTAACCATGTCGCTACTTTCATTGCATTTTCAGAATGTTTTTGCATTCTAAGTTCTAGTGTTTTTATTCCTCTTAATGTTAACCATGCATTTAATGGTGCTAAACATGCTCCCTGATATTTCAAATAAGCACGCATAGCTTCTGCTAATTTTTTGTCCTTTACAACTACAAGGCCAGCCATTGTATCATTATGACCTTCTAAATATTTTGTTGCACTATGTACTACTATATCTGCTCCTAGTGTTAAAGGCTTTTGATAGTATGGAGTTAGTAATGTATTATCTACTGCTACAATTATATTCTTCTCCTTTGCGATTTTACAAATTTCGCTGATATCTGCTACTTTCATCATTGGATTAGTCGGTGTTTCAATAAATACCATTTTGGTATTTTCTTTTATGCTTGCTTTGAATAGTTCTAAATCACTTAAATCTACAAATGTAGTTTCTATTTTATTGTCTGGTAATACTGTTTGTGCTATTTCGTATGTTCCTCCATAAATATCATCTGATAATATTAGATGATCACCTGTTTTTAAAATAGATAATGCACACATAACTGCTGACATTCCACTTGCTAAAGCAAATCCTTCTGTCCCCTCCTCTAAAATAGCAATTGTTCTTTCTAGTTCTTCTATTGTAGGATTTTGACATCTTGTATAATCAAATCCTAAAGAATCTCCTAATGCTCTAAATCTAAATGTTGCTGTTTGAAAAATTGGGAAACTAACTGAACCTGTCATAGGATCAGAGCCAAGTGCTCCATGCACAAGTTTTGAGCCAATTTTCCATTCTTCTTTCTTATCATAGTCTATATAGTTACTAAAATTTTTCATAGTATATATTCATCCTTCCAATATTAAGATGTGGTAAAATAAAAATTATTTTATTTCATTCATCACTTATATACTATTTTCATAAATTATAATATCGCTTTTTTCAATAATAGTCAACTAGATTAGATGATTTTTAAAAAATGTGATTGATAATTATTTATTCGCTATTCCGATTCCATTAAAATAATTTTATTATTTTTCAAACTTTTTTGAACGTCTATTACTCTTTGGTTTGATGAACCTTTCCATTTTAAAGTTGGATTATGTAATTCATCAACATATCTTCCATCTACAAGTACATCAATATATTTTAATACTTCCTTATTTTTTAATTCCTCGTCAAATTTAAAGCCTGACCATACCCATAAATTTTTATTAGGATATTTCTCTTTAAATTCTTTTGCCAATTTAGTTGTAGCTTCTATATTTTTAGGATGCATTGGCTCACCACCAAGAATTGATAACCCTTTTATATAATCATTATCACACAACTTCATAACTTCATCAATTGAATTTTGAGTAAAGTCTTTTCCATTTTCAAAACTCCACGTTTCTGGATTAAAACAATTTTTGCAATGAAATTCACATCCTTGCATAAATACAGAAACCCTAACTCCAGGTCCATTTGAAATATCCATTTTCCTTATAACATTATATTTCATACATTTGCCACCTTATTGTCTATGTGCAATACCCTTTCCTTAATTTCTTGTGTTCTTCCTTTATTCCAGAAATTTGTTCCAATATAACCACACGTTCTTCTAGCTACATTTAATAAATTGTGATCTCTATTGCCACAATTTGGACAATACCATTCTAAACTATCATCTATTAAAACTTCTCCTGTATATCCACATTTTTGACAATAATCTGATTTAGTATTTAGTTCTGCATACATTATATTATCATATATAAATTCAATAACCTGCATAATTACATCAAGATTATCTTGTAAATTTGGTGTTTCTATATATGAAATTGCCCCACCAGGACTTAATTTTTGGAATTCACTTTCAAGTTTTAATTTTGTGAATGCATCAATCTCTTCAAATACTGGAACATGGTATGAATTCGTAATATAACTCTTGTCTGTTACACCTTCTACTGTTCCAAATCTTTCTTTCAAACATTTTGCAAATTTATATGTTGTCGATTCAATTGGTGTACCATATACAGAATAATCTATATCCTCTTCTTCTTTCCATTTCTTACATACATCATTTAATTTTTGCATAATTTTTAGACCAAATTCTTTTCCCTCTCCATTATCCGTATGTGAATGGTCTGTCATGTATTTAACACACTCATATAAACCTGCATATCCAAGTGAAATTGTAGAATATCCATGATGTAACAACTCATGAATGCTTTCACCAGGCTCTAATCTTGCTAATGCTCCATCTTGCCATAATATAGGTGCTACATCACTTGAAACATTACTTAACCTCTTATGTCTTATTTGTAGTGCTTTATGACAAAGCTCTAACCTTTCATCAAATATTTTCCAAAATTTATCCATATCTTTATCTGATGAGAGTGCAATGTCTGGTAAATTAATTGTTACAACTCCTTGATTAAATCTGCCATAGTATTTTCCTTTTCCACTTGTATAGTTTTTAGCCTTAGCAATATTTCCTAAATGCATTGTTCTATCTGGTGTTAAGAAACTTCTACATCCCATGCAAGGATAACAATCTCCTTCCCCATTTTCATTTTTCTTTAATTCTAACATTACTTTTTCTGATATATAATCAGGAACCATTCTTTTAGCTGTACATTCTGCAGCAAGTTTTGTTAAATAGTAATATTCTCCATCACTTTTTACATTATCTTCTTCTAGAACATATAAAAGTTTTGGAAATGCTGGTGTAATATATACACCTTTTCTATTTTTAAATCCTAAAATTCTTTGTCTTAAAAA
>CANQZT010000013.1 GCA_947628335.1 uncultured Clostridia bacterium
TATCATAGCAGGTATTAATAATAATTTTTTCCCAAATGGTATTATTTTTATTGCAAAGTATATAAGGAGAATAGAGACAATCATGTTTACTATTCTTCCAGCATAAGCTATTAAAAGAGCATTAGATGTTATATTTCTTGCAAGTATTATTCCAATTGCTTGAGGAATATATTGAACAAATGAATATACAGCAGAAGTTTCAGGATTTTGCAATACAAGATTTTCAGGGTTTAACTGTACATCTAAATTTTCTTTTACATCTTTATATTTCATGTTTACCCAATCAGATGTAAATATTTTTGAAACACCTTCTGGCATATTAGAACCTTGTATATTATCTTCTATAGGAGTAATAAGATTACCAATAGATACTTCATAAGCTTTTATCCAGTGATAATATTCATCATGGTTTTTAAAAGTAGGCATAGCAATTAAGAAAAATAAACATATAATTGGAGCAATTATTAAATAAACATTTTCTATTTTCATATTGTTTCTATTATAAATAATAATAGAAACAAGCATTACAATAAGATTTAGAGGTATCATAAGACCATAATAAATTGCTGTTCTTTCAGAACTTTTATAGAAGTCTTGATAGATTAGTGCACTAGATTTAATTTCTTCACCATTAATAAACAATTTACTATTTTGTTCTGAGCTTATATTATTGTTATATTTTAAAGTATAAAATTTATCATAATCTTGTAAATCTTTAAAATCTACATTTATCTTATATTCTTTTCCTTTTGAAGATTTTTGTTTTTTGAACTTTATTAAATAAGAAGTATTTTCTCTTATATAATTACGTGTTATAGTGCTTGTATTTAGAATTTTTCCTTCATCATTTTCAATAGTAATAACTACAGTTCCACCACAATTTATAATATCCTTATAAGGTTCAAAATCTAAAGAAATTTTTTCTAAGTTATCGTCTAATGCAATAAATGTACCAGTTATATGTGTTCCAACGGTAACATCTTCTATTACAGCATTAGACTCTAGTAAAGGACCTTTTGCATATAATTTATTATTGATGTCTAAATTATAGCATGATATTATATTTATAATTAAAATAGCAATGAATAATAAAAGACAAAATTTCCAATTTTTTTTTATAAATTTTTTCATAATAAATTTCCTTTCTTTTCTTTTTTCTGCTTTGTATAATGTTTTGCAACAACAATTTTATATGTAATAATAATACTTGTCAACTAAATATTTATTATATAATTAAAAAAAGGTTTGAATAAGAAATATCTTTGTGGTAAAATGTTTAAGGTAAAATATAAAGTAAGAGGAGAAGGGAATATTGAAAGAAATATATAATAAATGTAAGAATTTATATGTAAAATATATGGAAGCAATAAATTATTTAATTTTTGGATTTTTATCTTTTGTGGTAAGTATGCTTACATA
Organism: uncultured Clostridia bacterium; assembly: GCA_947628335.1. Next base: position 1,420 of record CANQZT010000013.1, read on the forward strand.
TTACTTATGTAGAATTGTATTTGATTATTTAATAAGTAATATAGTATCCTGGATAGCAGCTGTAGCATTTGCGTATTTCACGAATAAATATTTTGTATTTAAAAGTAAAGCAGAAAATAAATTAGCATTACTAAGAGAAATAGGGAGTTTTATATTTAGTAGAATTTTTACACTTATATTAGAGACTCTTATTATGTATGTAATGGTAGATTTATTAAAAATAAATGATATGATAGTTAAAGTTATTGCTCAAGTGGTAGTAATACTTACAAATTATATACTAAGTAAGTTGATTATATTTAAAAAAAGAATAAAAGTTAAGGAGAAGTAAAAATGGAGAAAATAGCAGTATTAATACCTTGTTATAATGAAGAATTAACAATAGGAAAGGTAATACAGGATTTTAAAAGAGAATTGCCAAATGCAGATATATATGTATATGATAATAATTCAAAAGATAGAACTGTTGAAATTGCACAAGAAAATGGTGCAATAGTAAAACATGAATATAAACAAGGAAAAGGAAATGTTGTAAGAGCAATGTTTATGCAAATTGATGCCGATATTTATGTTATGGTAGATGGAGATGATACATATCCAGCAGAAGCTGTACATGAATTAATTGAACCAATAAGAGAGCAAAAAGCTGATATGGTTATTGGAGATAGATTATCAAATGGAACATATCAAGAAGAGAATAAAAGACATTTCCATGAATTTGGCAATTACTTAGTAAAAAAGTCAATAAATGTTTTATTTAGAACTAATTTAAAAGATATTATGACTGGATATAGGGTATTTAATAAAATGTTTGTGAAGAATATGCCAGTTATGACACAAAAATTCGAAATAGAAACTGAGATGTCTTTATATGCATTAGATAAAAAATATATTATAAAAGAAATACCAATTTTATATAGAGATAGACCATCACGGAAGTGTTTCAAAGTTAAATACAATTAGCGATGGAATAAAAGTAATAAAAACAATTGCTAATATGTTTAAAAACTATAAACCATTACAGTTTTTTACAGTTATAGCTATGATATTTGGGTTAATAGGTTTAATTATAGGAATTCCTGTTATAGTAGAATTTATTAAAACAAGTTATATAAAAAAGGTACCATCAGCGATACTTGCAACAGGGCTTATTACACTTGCAGTTATAATCGAACAATGTGGTGTCATTTTACATACAGTGGTAAAAAATCATAAAGAAGATTATGAATTAAACTTATTAAGATATACTCAAATTGAAGAATTAAAAAATAGTAAAGATTAAGAGCTATAAAACAGTATATTTTTAAATTATATTTGGTATATTAATTATAGTTTAACTTAAGAAAGGAGAAATCATATGTCTGTAATAACAATAACAACTAATAATTTCGAACAGGAGGTATCTAAGTCAGATATTCCAGTATTATTAGACTTTTGGGCGCAATGGTGTGGTCATTGTCAAATGTCTTCACCAATTGTAGAGGAATTTGCAAATGAATTACAAGGAAAAGTAAAAGTTGGGAAAGTTAATGTAGATGAGGAAGCAAAAATTGCAGAAGGATTTAATATTACAGCAATACCTACTTTTGTTGTAATTAACAATGGAAAATTAATAGAACAAACCGTTGGAGCAAAAAGTAAACAAGAGATATTAGAAATTCTAAAAAAAGTAGTGCAAAAATATAATAATATATGATAGAATAGTAACGATAAATTATTAAGAATTAGGAGAGTGTTTAAAGTGGGAGATGTACTATATAAAAGAGTGCTATTAAAACTAAGTGGAGAAGCCTTAGCAGGTGATAAAAAAACAGGAGTATATGCAGAAGTATTAGGTCGTATATGTGATCAAATTAAGAATTTATCAGATTTAGGTGTACAAATTGGTATAGTTGTTGGAGGAGGAAATTTTTGGAGAGGAAAATATGGACATGAAATGGAAAGAACTACTTCAGATTATATGGGAATGCTTGCAACAACAATGAATGGATTAGCTCTTCAAGATGCTTTAGAAGCTAGAGGTTTAAACACAAGGGTTCAAACAGCTATTGAAATGAGACAAATTGCAGAGCCATATATTAGAAGAAAGGCTGTTAAACACTTGGAAAAGGGAAGAGTAGTTATTTTTGCATGTGGAACAGGCAATCCATATTTTTCAACAGATACAGGTGCAGCACTTCGTGCAGCAGAAATTAATGCAGAAGTTATTTTACTTGCAAAAACTATAGATGGTGTATATTCAGCAGATCCAAAAATAGATCCAAATGCAGTAAAATATGATGAAATATCGTATACGGATATTTTGACCAAAGACCTAAAGGTAATGGATTCAACAGCAACAGCTTTATGTAGAGATAATCAAATTCCTCTAATGGTTTTTGGAATAGATAAACCAGAAAATATGGTAAAAATTGTTAAAGGAGAAAAAATAGGAACTATTGTTAAATAATTGTATATAAAGGAGAGAATTTTTTATGGATTATACGAATATTGAAGAAAAAATGAATAAAACGATTAGTGTGTTTAGTGAGAATTTAGCAGAAGTAAGAGCAGGGCGTGCAAACCCAGCAATTTTAAATAAAGTAAAAATAGATTATTATGGAACACCAACACCAATTAATCAGGTTGCAGGGATATCTGTTCCTGAAGCAAGATTAATTGTAATTCAACCATGGGATTTAAGCATATTAAAAGAAATTGAAAAAGCGATTTTAACGTCAGATATAGGAATTAATCCAAATAATGACGGGAAAGTAATTCGTTTATCTTTTCCTGAGTTAAATGAAGAAAGAAGAAAAGAATTAGTAAAAGAAATTAGAAAAACAGCAGAAGAAGCAAAAGTTGCTGTAAGAAGTATTAGAAGAGATGGAATTGATGAATTCAAGAAAAAACAAAAAGATTCAGAGATTACAGAAGATGAATTACATATAGCAGAAGAACAAATACAAAAAATAACAGATAAAAAAATTGATGAAATTGATTCAATTTTAGAAGGTAAAGAAAAAGAAATTATGAGTATATAAATTGTTCTAATAAAAAATAAAGGAGAACAGCTATGACGTTAAATGATATAAATACAAGTAATTTACCAAAACATATAGCAATTATTATGGATGGAAATAGAACTTGGGCTAAAGAAAAAGGTATGGATCAAAAGTTGGGTCATAAAGAAGGAGCAAAAACGCTTGAAAAAATTGTAAGGTATGCAAATAAAATAGGAATAAAATATCTAACAGTCTATGCTTTTTCAACAGAGAATTGGAATCGTACTAAAGAAGAAGTAAAAGCACTAATGATGTTACTAGAAAATTACTTAAATGATTTTGCTAAAAGAGCCGATACGGAAAATATAAAAGTTAAAATAATTGGAGATATAGAAGGATTATCAAAAGGATTACAAAAAAGAATAAATCAAGTTATAGATAGAACGAAGGATAATACTGGTCTAGTATTTAACATAGCATTCAATTATGGAGGAAGAGCAGAACTTGTTATGGCTATGAAAAAAATTGCAAATAAAGTTCAAAGTGGAGAAATCTTACCACAAGATATTACAGAAGAACTTATAAGTAATTCATTATATACAGCAAATCAACCTGATCCAGAGTTACTAATAAGAACAAGTGGTCAAATAAGAACAAGTGGATTTTTACCATGGCAAATCATATATTCAGAATTTGTATTTGTAGAAAAAAATTGGCCTGACTTTTGCGAAGAAGATTTATTAGAGGCAATAAAAGAATATCAAAATAGGACAATAAAAAAAGGAAAATAAGTAATAGAAAGGTAAAACATATGGATATAAAAAGGATAACATCAGCTTTAATTGGATTTCCATTAGTAGTAATAATATTAATTTTCGGAAATAAATATATTGTAGATATCACTTTTGCAATTGTAGCAGCATTGAGTTTGTGTGAGTATTTTAATGCATTTAAATTAAATGGAAAAACTGTTACATGGATGGGATATATAGCATCTGCACTAATTGCTTGCATTCACATTTTTCCATTAGAATATGCAATTACCATTGTAAGTATATTAATACCATCAGCAATCGCTCTGCTATTTTTACAAGTTATATTAACTAATATGAAAACAAGCGTAAATGATATAGCTGTTACTTTTTTGGGAATATGCTATATACCATTATTTTTAATGTTTATACCATTAATTAATGGATTTGAAAATGGAAAGTTGTTAATTTGGTACATAATTACATGTGCATGGGGGACAGATGTATTCGCATATTTATTCGGAAAAAAATGGGGAAAACACAAATTTAGTAAAGTTAGCCCTAATAAAAGTATAGAAGGATGTATTGCTGGGATATTAGGTGCTGTTTGTATGTCTTTATTATGTACATATATTTGCAATACTGCATTTAGTGTTAATTTTTCATATGTTAATACAGTTTTTGTATCTATTGTTCTAAGTATAGTAGGGCAAATTGGAGATTTTTCCGCTTCTAGCATAAAAAGATATGTAGGAATTAAAGACTTTAGTAATCTAATACCAGGTCATGGGGGGATGTTAGATAGAATAGATAGTATAATATTTATTGCACCATTTGCGTATATGTTATTAAGATTATTATAGGAGGAAGAAACTTGATTGGTTTGTTAATAACGGCTTTTAAAGTAATCATTTTATTAGGATTTTTAATATTTATTCATGAAGGAGGCCATTTTTTAGTTGCAAAGCTTTGCAAGGTAAAAGTAAATGAATTTGCAATTGGATTTGGCCCAATTATATGGAAAAGAGATAAAGGTGAAACAAAATATGCTATACGTTTAATACCTCTTGGAGGGTTCGTAAGTTTAGAAGGAGAAGAAGAACGTTCTGATAAGGAAGGTTCTTTTAGTAAAGCAAGTATACCTAAAAGAATAGCAATAGTTATTGCAGGAGGAACAGTTAATATTGTATTTGGTCTATTAGTATATTTAATATTAGCTGTGAGTACTGGAAACTATGTATCACAGAGAATTGAAACTGTGGAAGAAAACTATGGAGCCATTAGTTCAGGAATTATGTCTGGTGATGAAATTGTAAAAATAAATGACAAAAAAATTAGAAATAAACAAGATGTAACAGAACAAATGGAAAAATCTAATGGAAATGATGTTTTGGTTACAGTAAAAAGAAATGGAAACTTAATGAATTTTACTGTTAAACCAACAGCTGTACCTAATAAAGATACTGGTATTTACTTAGGAACAAGTGGAGAAGAAATTACAACGAAAATTGTAGCAATTTATCCAGGAAGCCCGGCAGAGAAAGAAGGGTTAGAAGTAAATGATGTAATATTAAAAATTGATGGTAAAGACGTAGAACAAGATCCTTATAAAGTTGTTCAATATATAGATGAAAATGAAAAGGAAACATGTGTATTTACTATACAAAGAAATGATGAAACAAAGGAAATAGAAATAACACCAAATATAACATATACATATTTGTTAGGTGTCCAATTTAAAATGGCTGAAAATAATTTTGTAAATAATATGTATTATGGATTTTGGGACACAGTAGATTTTTCGGTATCAATTATAGATAATTTAAAGATGTTGTTTTCAGGAAATGTAGGAGCAGATCAGTTAATGGGACCGATCGGTATATCGGGAATTGTTGCAGAAACAAATGGATTTAGTGAATTTATTTATATAGTTGCACTTATTTCATTATCATTAGGAGTTACGAATTTATTACCATTCCCACCATTAGATGGAGGAAAAGTAGTTATTTATTTAATTGAAGCCATAAGAAGAAAGCCAATTAAAGAAAGTTTAGAAATGTCAATACAAATGGCAGGATTTGCGATATTAATTGGTCTATCAATATTTGTGGCATATAATGATATATTAAGAATTTTTTAAAACTAAATAGTTATTGTTTTAGCTTTCAACATGGTGTGATACAATAACCTTTAGAAAAGGGAGGCATATTTCATGCAAGAGGGATTAAAAACAATAAGAGAGATTTTTGCTGATTATAAAGAAGAGGGCGTTATTAAAGAAAGCAAAATAGAAAAAATTAATTTGTTCAAGAAAACTAATAAACTTGAAATTGATTTAATTATAGATAAATATATAAATACAAAAGAATTATTAGAGTTTGAGAAATATTTGAAAGAAAGATTTCTTATAAACAGTGTACAAATTGATATAAATTATGATAAAAATGTAGAAGTTCCAAAGATAGAATCAAATTGGAAGAATATAATAGAATATATGTCAGATAAATATCCATTAACAAAAGTTATTTTACAAAATAGTAAAGTAAATGTGCAGGATAATATTGTAACAGTAACTGTATTGGTAAATGGAGTAGATTTTTTAAAGGCAAGAGGATTTGACAAAATATTAGAAAATATTTTAAAGAGTTTATATGGAAAAAGCTATAAAGTAAGATACATAGAAGAAATTAATGAAGAAGCAATTCAAAAAATAGAACAAAAAACTAAAATGACTGAAAGATTTGAAATAGAAAAAGCGGAAGCACAAGCATTTATATGTGAAGATGAAAAAATAGAGGAAAAAACATCAAGCAATGAAACTAATGAATTAAAACAAGTTGAAGTAAAAGAAGAAAAAGAAATAGAGACAGAAGAAAAAAATCCATTAATATTAGGAAGAAATGCAAATATTAAAGAAAATATCGTAAAAGTAAGTGATATATCTATAGACAGTGGTAAAATTGCAATAGAAGGAGAACTAGTAAGAATGGACGAACCACGAGAGACGAAAAGTGGAAAAATATTAATTGCATTTGATGTATATGATGAAACAAGTACAATTACATGTAAAGCTTTTTTAGAAGCTGACAAATCGAAGAATATATTATCAAGATTAAAAGAAGCAAAAGGATTACGTATTGCAGGAACAGCACAATTTGATCCATTTGCAAAAGAAATCGGCATAATTGCAAATGTTGTTGTAGAAACTCCAGGCAAGAAAAAACAAGAAAGGCAAGATCTTGCAAAAGAAAAAAGAGTAGAACTACATATGCATACTCAAATGAGTCAAATGGATGGAATGACATCAGCCACAGATTTAATAAAAAGAGCAATGAAATGGGGATGGAAATCTATTGCAATTACAGACCATGGAGTTGTACAAGCTTTCCCAGAAGCGCATAAATTGCTTGGAAGAGACAATCCAGATATGAAAGTTATATATGGTGTAGAGGCATATCTTGTACCAGATAAGACTCCAAGTGTATCTTTTCCACGTGGTCAAGACATTAATACAGAATATTGTGTGTTAGATATTGAAACTACAGGATTATCTTTTAGAACCGAGAAAATAACGGAACTTGGTGCAGTTATATATAAAAATGGGGAAGTGATACGCGAATTTGAATGCTTTGTAAATCCTGAAAAAACAATTCCTGAAGAAGTAGTAAATGTAACACATATTACAGATGAGATGGTAAAAGATGCAAAAACAATAGAAGAAATATTACCAGAGTTTTTAGAATTTATAGGTGATAGAATTATAGTAGCTCATAATGCTGATTTCGATGTAGGATTTATAAAATATAATGCAGAAAAGATAGGAATGAAACTAGAAAATACATATATTGATACTTTAAGGCTTGCTAAAGATTTATTTCCAGATTATAAGAAGTATAAATTAGGAATTATTGCAGATAAATTAGGGATAAAAGTAGATGTTGCTCATCGTGCATTAGATGATGTTATTACTCTTGTAAAAGTATTTAAAGTTATGCAAGATATGCTTGTAGAAAATGGTGCAAAAACAGTAGATGATATAGACAAACTATGGGAGGGAAAAGCAGATTTTAAAAAGTTACCAAGTTATCATGCAATTATTCTTGCTAAAAATTATGTGGGTTTAAAGAATTTATATAAACTAGTATCATTTTCACATCTTAATTATTTTTATAAAAAACCAAGAATTTTAAAATCATTATATAAACAATATTCAGAAGGTCTAATTTTAGGAAGTGCGTGTGAAGCAGGAGAACTTTACAGAGCAATTGTTGCTGGAAAATCGGACGAAGAAATAGAACAAATAGCAAAGGATTATGACTATTTAGAAATTCAACCAATTGGCAATAATATGTTTATGGTCAGAAATGGAACTGTTCCAGATGAAAAAGCTTTACAAGAAATTAATAAAAAAATAGTAGATTTAGGAGAAAAACTGGGGAAATTAGTTGTTGCAACGTGTGATGTTCATTTTATGGATCCACAGGATGAAATTTATAGAAGGATTTTAATGGCAGGTCAAGGCTATGATGATGCAGATGAACAAGCACCACTATATTTAAGAACTACTAATGAAATGATTGATGAGTTTAAATACTTAGGTTTAGATAAAGCATATGAAGTAGTTGTAACAAATACTAATAAAATTGCAGATATGTGTGAGCAAATAAGTCCAATTTCGAGTGAGAAATGTCCTCCACACATAGATGGATGTGAAAAACAAATTGAAGATATAGCAACTAGCAGAGCAAAAGAACTATATGGCGAAGAATTGCCACAAATTGTAAAGGATAGATTAGATAGAGAATTACAATCAATTATAAAAAATGGATTCTCCGTAATGTATATTATTGCTCAAAAATTAGTATGGAAATCCAATGAAGATGGATATATAGTAGGTTCAAGAGGGTCTGTAGGTTCATCGTTTGTAGCAAATATGACAGGAATAACAGAAGTTAATTCATTGCCACCACATTATAGGTGTCCAAATTGTAAATATTCAGATTTTAGCGATTATGGATATAAAAACGGATTTGATTTACCAGATAAAGAATGTCCTAAATGTCGGTCATAAATTAGATAAGGATGGAATGGATATACCATTTGAAACATTTCTTGGATTTAATGGAGACAAAGAGCCAGATATAGATTTAAACTTTTCAGGAGAGTATCAAGCAAAAGCTCATCGCTATACTGAAGTTATTTTTGGAAAAGGAACTACATTTAAAGCTGGAACAATAGGTACAGTAGCTGATAAAACTGCATTTGGTTATGTAAAAAAGTATCATGAAGAAAGAGGTATACCAATAAATAATGCTGAAGCACTAAGACTTGCTAAAGGATGTACAGGAATTAAAAGAACAACAGGTCAGCATCCAGGAGGAATTATTGTTGTACCAAAGGGAAGGGAAATATATGAATTTTGTCCAGTGCAACATCCAGCTGATGATCCAAATTCAGATATTATAACAACGCATTTTGATTACCATTCTATAGATCAAAACTTGTTGAAATTAGATATATTAGGTCATGATGATCCAACAGTTATAAGAATGTTACAAGATATAACAGGAATAGATCCAACAAAAATTCCTCTTGATGATAAAGCAACAATGTCGATATTTTCTTCAACAGAAGCTTTAGGAGTAACTCCAGAACAAATACACTCAGAGGTTGGAAGTTTTGGTGTTCCTGAGTTTGGTACTAAATTTGTTAGAGGAATGTTGTTAGATACTAAACCCAAAACATTTGATGAATTGATACGTATATCTGGTTTATCACATGGTACTGATGTATGGCTTGGAAATGCTCAAAGTTTAATTGAGGAAGGAACAGTTACACTAGATCAGGCAATATGCTGTAGAGATGATATAATGATATATTTAATAAAAAAAGGATTAGAACCAAATCCAGCGTTTAAAATAATGGAAACAGTTCGTAAAGGTAAAGCATTAAAAGATCCAGCTAAATGGGCAGAATATGTGCAGATGATGAAAGAACACGATGTACCAGATTGGTATATTAAATCATGTGAAAAAATTAAATATATGTTTCCAAAAGCTCATGCTGCTGCATATGTTACAAATGCATTCCGTATAGCATGGTTTAAAGTACATAAGCCACTTGCGTATTATGCAGCATATTTTTCTATTCGTGCTAAGGCATTTGATAGTGATGTTATGATTCATGGAAAAGAAAAAGTAAAAAATAAAATGAAAGAAATTGAACTTATGGGAAATACTGCTACTCAAAAAGATAAAGATATGTTTGATGATTTGGAAATTGTATGGGAAATGTATCAAAGGGAAATAAGTTTTTTACCTATAGATTTATACAAATCTGATTCAAAGAAATTTTTAATTGAAGATGATAAAATTAGACCACCATTAAATAGTATACCAGGTCTTGGAAATATAGCAGCAGAAAGTATAGTTGAAGCGAGAAAAGATGGTAAATTTATGTCTATAGATGATTTAAAAATACGTTCAAAAGCTGGAAAATCTATTATAGAGATGTTAACAAATGCGGGATGCCTAGAAGGCATGAGTCAAAGTAATCAAATTAGCTTATTTGGATAAAGCTATAAAGGGGGATATATGAAATTAGAAAATATATTTTCAGTAAAAAATATAATAATATATTTATTTATAATAAACCTTATAGCATTTTTATCAATGTTAATAGATAAAAAGAAAGCAAAATTAGGTAAGTGGAGAATTCCAGAAAATACATTATTTTTATATGCTTTTTTGGGAGGGACAATAGGAAGTATAATTGGAATGCAAGTATTTAGGCATAAAACAAAAAAAGCAAAGTTTAAATATGGAATGCCTGCACTTTTAATTCTACAAATACTTGCTATTATGGTGTTTTAATTTTCTTATATAAAAATTTAAATATAATGGAATTCGGACTAGAGAAATATGCTGAGCCTAAGATTTTCTATCAAATGCAAATTTTAAGAAAATCTTAGGCTCGCTATTGTCCTAAATTGTACACATAAAATTTGAAATAAAATGATTTAGAAAATAGCGAAAAATTAACTAACTGACAATGTGAATAACTATCAAAAAAAAATGCCTAAAAATAGTTGTACACAGGGTTATCCACATTATCCACATTAATATTTTTAGACAAAAAAATAATTGTGTAAACAAAAAAGGAGACATAAAATGGTAAAGCGACATTATAAAATAAATTATAACAAATTTTATTAGAGTTTATGATAAAAATGAATTTAATGTTTACAAGTTTTTTGTCAAATGTTATAATATAGATAATTTTTTTAAGGGAGGTTAACTAATGAAGATATTAGTTTTAAATTGTGGTAGTTCATCACTAAAATATCAATTAATTGATATGGAAACGGAAAAAGTTTTAGCTTCGGGTAAGTATGAAAGAATAGGGGAAGATGAAGCATTTATTACTCATAAGGTAAATGACAAGAAAATAGAAATAACTCATCCAGCTAAAACTCATGAAGAAGCAGTTGATTTTACTTTGAAACAATTAATTAATCCAGAATATAAAGTAATAGAATCTTTAGATGAAATAAATGCTATAGGTCATCGTTTAGTTCATGGAGGAGAAAAAATTACGGAATCTGTTGTTATTGATGACAATGTTATATCTGTATTAAAGGAATGTACAGATTTAGCACCATTACACAATCCAGCAGGAATTATTGGAATTGAAGCATGTAAAAAAGTTATGCCAGGAAAGACTATGGTTGGTGTATTTGATACGGCATTTCATCAATCTATTCCAGAAGAAAGATATATTTATCCAATTCCATATGAATATTACGAGAAATATGGAATAAGAAAATATGGTTTTCATGGTACTTCTCATATGTATGTATCAAAAAGACTTGCTGAAATTGAAAATAAACCAATTGAAAATATGAAGATAGTTACTTGCCATTTAGGACAAGGATCAAGTATTTGTGCTGTACAAGGAGGAAAAAGTGTTGAAACTAGTATGGGGCTTACTCCTCTTGCTGGAATTCCAATGGTAACAAGGAGTGGAGATATTGATCCATCTGTTGTAACATTTATTATGAAAAAGGAAGGAAAATCTGCTGAAGAGGTAGAAAATATATTGAATAAAAAATCAGGTGTACAAGGAATATCAGGACTTGCTCCAGATTTCCGTGTAATTGAAAATGAATCTGTTGCAGGTAATAAAAGAGCTCTTATTGCAATAAATAATTTCAAATATTCGGTTGCGCAATATATTGCAAGATATGCAGTTGCTATGAATGGAATTGATGCAATAGTATTTACAGGAGGAGTTGGAGAAAATCAAATTAATATTCGAAAGGGAATATGTGAACAATTAACTTTTATGGGTGTTGAAATAGATGAAGTAAAAAATAATGTAAGGAGTGAAGAAAGACTTGTTTCTAAAGATTCTTCAAAAGTAAGAATATATGTAATTCCTACAAATGAAGAATTAATGATAGCAAAAGAAACTGAAAAATTAGTAAAATAATCAAAAAACGTTTACATAAGTAAAAAAATGTAGTATAATGTGAAATATAAAATGGCTATAAAAAAGTTACAAAATAGAATGAAGCTAAAAGCTTCATTCATTTATATATATAATATAAAAGGAGGAAAAAATATGGCAAAAATTTTAGAAGATATTTCAAGAACTTTTAATGAATTCTTATTATTACCAAATTTAACAACAGAAGAATGTATTCCAAGTAACGTATCGTTAAAAACACCACTTGTAAAATTTAAAAAAGGAGAAGAACCAAAATATTCAGCTAATATTCCTATGGTATCTGCTATTATGCAATCAGTTTCTGGTGAAGAAATGGGAATAGCGCTTGCTCGTGAGGGAGGAGTAGCATTTATTTATGGTGCACAATCTATAGAGTCACAAGCGAAAATGGTATATCATGTAAAGAAACATAAAGCAGGTTTTGTTATTAGCGATTCAAATGTAAAAATAGGGACACCGTTAAGAGAAGTAATTGAATTGGTAAAAAAGACAGGTCATTCAACAGTTATTGTAACTGAAGATGGTACACCTAATGGTAAATTTCTAGGAATTGTAACTGCTAAAGATTACAGAATAACTAGAGATAATCAAGATGCTCCAATAGATGATTATATGACAAAAGCTGAAAATGTAATTTCTGCTAAAAAAGGAATTACACTTGCTGAAGCAAATGATATTATATGGAAAAATAAAATTAATTGTTTACCAATTTTAACTGAGGAAGGAAACTTAAAATATCTTGTATTTAGAAAAGACTATGAAGAAAGAAAGAATAATCCAAATTCTTTATTAGATGAAAATAAAAGATATATCGTAGGTGCAGGTATTAATACAAGAGATTATGAGGAAAGAATACCAGCTTTAGTAGAAGCAGGTGTAGATATTGTATGTATGGATTCTTCTGATGGATATTCAGTATGGCAAAAACGTACTATAGAGTTTGTTCGTGCTAAATATGGAGATAATGTAAAAATAGGAGCGGGAAATGTTGTAGACAAAGAAGGATTTAGATATCTTGCAGAGGCAGGAGCTGACTTCATAAAAGTTGGAGTTGGAGGAGGCTCAATTTGTATTACTCGTGAAACAAAAGGAATTGGTCGTGGTCAAGCAAGTGCTTTAATTGATGTTGTTGCTGCTC
>CANQZT010000014.1 GCA_947628335.1 uncultured Clostridia bacterium
ACAATGTGGATAACTTTTTACCATAAAATGGAACAAAAACAAGAGAACAGAACAAACACTAATTCGATTAAAAAGATGAGTGATAAAAACTAGCAAAGCTTGTAGAAAGTGGAGTGAAGAAACAAAAATAAGAAGATTATGTAAAACCAAAAATACAAAAATGAAGAAGCAAAGTTTCCATAATACAATACTAAAGATGATGCTATTAAAAAAGTAGCATTATAAAAAAATAATAAAATATATGAAAAAATAGAAATATAAAAATAAAAAAATAGTGGAAAAAATAAAAATACAGCTATAAAAATAGCAAAAATTAAGTTATAATAAAATAAATATAGAAAAAAATATATAAATTAATTAATAAAAAAAGAAAAATTAATTATAGAATTAAAATTTCTATGAAACAAAAAATAAAATAAAGCAAAAAATAAAATTAATGTAAAAATATTTTTAATAAAAACAAAAATAGAAATGTTAATTTTAGAAATTAAAATTTTATAAAAAAAAGTAAGTATAAAAAAATTCTAATTTAAAATTTAAAAACAAAAAAATAATTTTTAAAAATCTAAAATTAAAAGAATGAAAAAATAAATATTAAAATATTTTTAATTAAAATCAAAAATAAAAAATCAAATTTAAAATTAAAATTTTTATAAAATAAAAAATAAATACAAAAATATTTTTAATAAAAATAAAAAATAAAATTTTAAAATTAAAATTTTTATAAAACAAAAAAATAAATACAAAAAATATTTTAAATAAAAAATAAAGAATAAGATAAATATATAAAAAAATTTTTAATTAAAAATTTAAAAATACAAGATAAATTTTTTAAATTAAAATTTTATGAAATAGATATAAAAATATTTTGTGATTTAAAATTGAAAAATAAAAAATTAATGTATTAAAAATAAAGGAATTTAATTTTTTCATATAAAAGATGTAAGTAAAAAATAAAATAATGAAAATAATATAAGTATTTTATGGAGAAAATACTTATATTATTTAATAATAAAATTATCATTGTCAAATATGAAATTTTTAATAAAAAATTATAAAAAAAATACAAATAATAAAACAAATAAAAAAAAGCAAATGAGAGAGGGGAAGTTTAATGGTTAACAGATGAAAATGAGTTACATAATATTAACATAGAAGTTGATAATTTTATGCAACTAAAATTTTTAACTGATGGAAGGAGAAAGGACGAAAAAGTTTTAAAAGGTTTGGCTCCAACTCGAAAAATAAGAGCATTTTAAATTAGAACTGAAAGAAAAAAATAAAAAATGAAAAAGCGCAAAGCAACGATAAACCCTAAAACACAAGAAAACAATGTGGATAACTTTTTACCATAAAATGGAACAAAAACGAGAGAACAGAACAAACACTAATTCGACTAAAAAGATGAGTGATAAAAACTAGCAAAGTTTGTAGAAACTAGAATGAAGAAACAAAAATAATAAGATTATGTAAAACCAAAAATCCAAAAATGAAAAAGCAAAGTTTCCATAATACAATACTAAAGGCGATGCTCTTGAAAAAGTAGCATTATAAAAAATAATGATAATGTTATAAAAAATAGCAAAAATTAAGTTATAATAAAATAAATATAGAAAAAATATATTAATTAATAAAAAAGAAAAGTTAATTTTAAAAAATAAAATTTTATAAAATGGAAAATAATCATAAAATATTTTTAATCGAAAATAAAAAACGAAAAAACTAAATTTTAAAATTAAAAATTTTATTAAACAAAAATAAATATTAAAATATTTTAATATAAAATAAAAATATAAAAAAATTTTTAAAGTTTTAAATTTATAAAATAAAAAAATTAAAAAACAAAAAATAAAATTTTTATAAAATAAAATTTGGAATTAAAATTTTAAAAATATAACTTTAAAATCTAATTTTATAAAAAAATAAAAATATAAATTAAAAAAATATTTTCAATTTTATAAAATATAAAAATTAAATAAGAGATAATAATAATTTTATAAATAGAAATTATTTTAAATAAATGCAAATAATATATAATATTATTAAAGCATATTTTATAACAATATAAAATAATTAGTATTAAAAATAAAGAAACAACTATTATATTAATAAAATAGTTATTTCTTTATTAACAAATATTAATTTATAAAATAAAAAAATCAATTAATCTATTTATATAAATTTATTTTTACTTTCATGGATTTATATTCTTATATCATTAGCTTATATCATACTATTTTTAATTAAAATTATTTATTTTTATAAATATTTTTTCCATAATAAATATAAAATAATTATTATTTAAATAAAGAATATTATTTTATAAATAAAATTAGATTTTTTATTCATAAATATAAATTAATAAATCAAGAATAATTTATTAATATTTAACAAAAAATCTAAGAATAATCAATTCTTTGAAGAAAATTGTAAAAATAGTAAATTTATAAAAATAAATTTAAAAAGCATTTTATATATTTACTAAAAAATAAATATATTAAGTGATAATTTGTGATGAAAAGTTAAGTTTGAAAACGATATTTTAGACATAAATTTATATGTCAAAAAAAATAAAACCTCTTAAAACGCAAAATTTTAAGAGGCTTTATTTTTATAAAAAATTACTTAGTAATAAATTCTCGTTCAGCAATATCAGCTAATTCATTAGTTTCAGGAATTGAATTGATTATCTTTAAATTATCTTTTGCAACAGTCATAAGTAGTTTTAATCTATTAGTTTGGTTTGCTTCGCTAGCTCCTGGATCATAGTCAACAGGGCTAATATTAGCATTTGGATATTTTTCACGAATTGTTTTTATAACGCCTTTTCCAACAACATGATTAGGAAGACATGCAAAAGGTTGTACACAAACTATATTTGAAATTCCATTTTCTATGTATTCTATCATTTCAGCTGTTAAGAACCAACCTTCTCCAGTTTGATTTCCGATTGATAAAATATTTTTTACTTTATCTTCTAAATGCCAGATATTACATGGCTGTAAATAATTTTTAGAAGAATTTTTCAATGCGATTTTTAAATCTTTTTCAAATATATCAATTAATTTTAATGCTAGTTTAAATATTTTTGCTTTTGTTTTATCTGTATTTAATAAAGTATTAAATGTAATTTTATGAGTTGCCATGAATTTTATAAATCCCATAAAATCTGGCATTATAACTTCTGCACCTTCTTTTTCTAATACATCAATAACAAAATTATTTCCAAATGGATGGTATTTAATTAGTATTTCTCCAACAATTCCTACTTTAGGTTTTTGGACAGATGTATCTAATTCAATTTTTTCAAAATCAGATACAATGTCATATATACTTTGCTTAAAAGTTTTGGAGCTTGATTTTTTTACTAATTCTTTACATTTGGCCATCCATTTATCATATGCTTTTTGAGATTCGCCTTTTACTTTTTCATAAGCTCTGTTTTTTAATAATAATTTTTGTAGTAAATCTCCATAAACTACAGATTTTAATAATTTTTCCATTAATGGAATGGTAATTTTAAATCCTGGATTTTTTTCCATTCCAACTATATTAAAACTAATTACTGGAACATTTGGAAAACCAGCATCTTTAAGAGCTTTTCTAATAAATCCAATATAATTTGTAGCTCTACAACCTCCACCAGTTTGAGACATTATAAGAGCTGTTTTATTAATATCATATTTTCCAGATTGAAGTGCTTCAATCATTTGACCAGTAGTTAAAATTGAAGGATAACATGCATCATTATTAACGTATTTTAATCCAGTTTCTACAGTCTTAGGGGTACACGTATCTAGAAGTTTTACATTATAGCCACATGAACCTACGGCAGCTTCCAAAAGCTCGAAATGTATTGGAGCCATTTGGGGAATTAGTATAGTATAATCTTTTTTCATTTCTTTTGTAAATGGAACTTTATAAATTTCATAATTTCCCTTTGGAGTTTCACAATTCTCACAATTTTGCTGCTTTTTCTTTTCTAATCTTTTATTTATACTAGCCAAAAGAGATCTAATACGTATACGAACAGCACCTAAATTATTTACTTCATCTATTTTTATAAGTGTATACATTTTTCCATAACTTGATAAAATTTCTTCAACTTGGTCAGTTGTAACAGCATCTACTCCACAACCAAAAGAATTAAGTTGAACAAGCTCTAAGTTATCATGCTTTCCAACAAAGTCTGCAGCAGCATAAAGCCTACTATGAAATACCCATTGGTCAACTACTCTTAAAGGTCTTTTAACAGGAACGTCTTTAGAAATACTATCTTCCGTAAGTACACAAAGACCAAGACCAGTAATTAGTGTATCAATTCCATGATTAATCTCTGAGTCTACATGATATGGACGTCCTGCAATAACTATACCTTTTAAGTTATGTTCTTCCATGTATGCTAAAGCTCTTGTTGCTTCATCTCTAATATCCTGTTTACATTTTTGATATTCGTTTTCTGCAGCAATTGCAGCTTCGGTTAGTTCTTTTTTACTAAAATTGTATTCTGCAAATTCATCCAATTCCATTACTTTTTCTACTAAGTTTTTGGTATCAAAAGGTAAGAATGGATTGATAAATTTTATATCTTTTATTTGTTCAACATTATTTTTTATAACTTCAGAATAAGATATTACAATTGGACAATTATATTTATTATCAGATTCCTTAAATTCTTTTCTAGAATAAGGAATACATGGATAAAAAATTGTTTTAATTCCAGAGTTTATTAAACTTATAACATGGCCATGAGAAAGTTTTGCAGGATAGCATACTGATTCTGATGGCATAGATTCAATTCCTTTTTCGTAAGTTTTTCTTGTACTCTTTTCTGAAAGTATTACTCTAAAGCCAAGTTTAGTGAAGAAAGTAAACCAAAAAGGATAATCTTCATACATATTTAAAACTCTAGGAATTCCAATAGTACCTCGAGGAGCTTCATTTTCTTCAAGAGGTTTATAGTATTCAAAAATTCTATGTTCTTTATATTTTATTAAGTTTGGAAGCTCAGAATTTCCAGTAACAATTCCAGCACCACGCTCACAACGATTTCCTGAAACATAAACTTTTCCATTATTGAATTTATTTATTGTAAGTTTGCAATGATTCTCACAACCATTACATCTTGTGTTTGTAATTTTTATATCAAGATTATTAAGATCATTTAAAGACGCTAAAGTAGAAGTATAATTCATATCAAGATTTGCTTCGTATTGTTCTTTACTTAATAGAGCTACGCCATAAGCTCCCATAAGACCGGCTATATCAGGTCTTACAACTTCTTTACCTACAATTAATTCGAAACTACGCAAAACAGCATCATTATAGAATGTACCACCTTGTACGACGATATGATCACCTAAAGTTTCAGGATCTCTTATTTTCATAACTTTTTGAATAGCATTTTTTATAACAGAAATTGAAAGACCAGCTGAAATATCTCCTACAGAATAGCCTTCTTTCTGTGATTGCTTAATTTTTGAATTCATAAATACAGTACATCTAGAACCTAAATCAACAGGAGTTCTTGACATTAAAGCACTTTCTACAAATTCTTCGATAGAAAGATTTAAACTTTTTGCGAAAGTTTCTATGAATGATCCACAACCTGAAGAACATGCTTCATTTAGCATAATATTATCTATAGCACCGTTTTTTAGTTTTATATATTTCATGTCTTGCCCACCAATGTCTACAATACTTGTAACATTTGGCATAAATTCAGAAGCCGCTCTATAGTGGGCAATAGTTTCGATTTCGCTTAAATCTACATTTAAAGCAGTTTGAATTAATTTTTCTCCATAACCAGTAACACCTGAAAAACGTATTTTAGCTGTTTTTGGTAAAATATCATAAACTTCTTTTAGCATATCCATAACACTTTTTAATGGGTCACCTTCATTACTTCTATATATAGAGTGCAATAGATATCCTTCTTTATCTATAATTGCAAGTTTTGTTGTAGTAGAACCTGCATCAATTCCTATAAAGCAATCACCTGAAAATCCTTCTAAAGGTTTTCTTTTTACTTTTGCTTTTGCATGTCTTTCTTTAAAAGCATCATATTCTGCATCAATAGAAAAAAGTGGAGCTAAAGGCTTAGATGTTGTATCTTTAGAGTTTTTTAAAACTGTTATTTTACTTTTTAATTTTTGAGCAGAAATAGGATTTCTATTCAATGAATCTAAAGCAGCACCTTTTGCAACTAAAAGGTGTGCATCTGTAGGAGTAATTGCTTCTTTTATATTTTCTCCTAATGTTTCAATAAATCTTTTTCTTAATTCTGATAAATAATTAAGTGGACCACCAAGAAACGCAATATTTCCACGAATTGGTCTACCACAAGCAAGTCCACTGATTGTTTGATTTACAACGGCTTGAAAAATTGAAACTGCAATATCAGATTTTTGGGCACCTTCGTTTATAAGAGGTTGCACATCGGTTTTTGCAAATACACCACAACGTGAAGCAATAGGATAAATTGTTGTATAATTTTTTGCAAGTTCATTTAAACCTGCTGTATCTGTATGTAAAAGACTTGCCATTTGGTCTAAAAATGCGCCAGTTCCACCAGCACATGTACCATTCATACGTTGTTCAACAAATTTATCAAAATATATAATTTTTGCATCTTCCCCACCAAGTTCAATTACGACATCTGTTTGAGGTATGTATTTTTCAACTGCACGTTTACAAGAAACGACTTCTTGAATAAAAGGTAAATCCAAAAAATTTGCAGCAGACATTGCTCCAGAACCAGTTAAAGCTATTGTAAATTCATTATCTGGATATTGTTCTGTAAGTTCTTCTAAAACTTTACAAACAGTGTTTTTTGTATCAGAAAAATGTCTTTTGTAAGAAGTGTATATAGTTTCAAGACTATCATTCATAACAACTATTTTTACAGTAGTTGACCCAACATCAAGTCCTACATGCAATAATTTTTCATTCTCCATATATAATATCTCCTTAAATGCTTATGCTAATATTATTAATTCACATATAATTTTATACGTAAATTTAGAATTTGTCAATGTTAAAATATGGGCAAATTCGGCTATTTACTTACGGAGATAAGCAATAATACAATTATTAAAATTATACATAAAATAATTATCTTAACTAAAAATTTATAAAGTATTCATATTTTGTCCAAGGACTAAATATATTTAATATATAAAAAAAGAAAATGGAGGGTTTTATATGAAAAATAAAAAAATTCTTTTTTGTGTAGGAATTGCAATAGTTTGCATATTTCTTGTATTTTTAATAATTAAATTTTTTGCAAAAGATACTGAAGAAATAATTACGGAAATAACACCAGGGGAGGAAATGACTGATACTCAAGAAAGGCAGACGATTATTTCTTTATATTATATAAATATAGAAACAAACACTTTAGTTCCTGAAGCAAAAGTAATAGATGCAAAAGAACTATTAGAAAATCCATATAAAACTTTAGTAGAAAAGTTGATGGTAGAATCGAAAAATGAAAAGCTAAAAAGTAGTATACCAGAAGGAACGAAGGTAAATAATGCAGTTTTAAATGGAGATACTGTAGAGCTTAATTTATCAAAAGAATTTGTAGAAAACCAAGAACAAAATTCAGATAAAATTAATTTATCTATTTATTCTATAGTAAATACTTTAACAGAACTAAATGAAGTAAATTATGTTAAAATTATGATAGATGGTAATTCTAATTATACTTTTGAAGGAACGGATATATCATTAAGTAACAGTTTTACAAGGCAATGATATTATCTGAAAAATTTATATAATTTGACATATCTCATAAAATGTTTATAGTTTGAAAGAAAATTTTCTACTTCTTTTAAAGAAGTTAGAGTATTTTCTTTTCTTTTTTTGAAAGTTATACTATTATTATTTTTTTTGCATCCTCTTGAATAAAATAAATTATTTTCCATAATATCACTCATTTCTCTATGAATTTGTAAATTTTTGTTGTATAATATATTATGAAAATTATAAGGAAAGAGTTACATATGGAATTAAAAATAGATGAAAGAATTGATGATTTAGAATTAAATAATTTAAAAATAATTCAAAATAAGAATTGGTTTTGCTATGGAGTAGATAGTGTTCTACTTTCAGATTTTGCAAAAGAGATACATGAAGGAAGTAGTATATTAGATTTAGGTTCTGGAAATGGAATTTTAGAATTATTATTATCTGCGAAGGTAAAAAATTCAAAAATAATAGGAATTGAAGTTCAAGAAGAGATTTGCAAAATGGCAGAAAGAAGTATAAAATTAAATAATTTAGAAAATAGAATTAAATTTCAAAATATTAATATAAAAAATATTGAAATTACAGAAAAGTTCGATGCAGTAGTAACTAATCCTCCATATAAAAAAGAAGGAACAGGAATTAAAAATGAAAAAGAAACAAAAATAATATCAAGACATGAAGTTTTAGCAAATTTAGAAGATTTTATAAAAACTGCAAGCAAATCGCTTAAAGATTTAGGTAGTATGTATATGGTAAATAGACCAGAAAGGCTTGTAGACATATTTGAATATTCAAGAAAATATAAATTAGAGCCTAAAGAATTAAGAATTGTTTATTCAAAACCAAATAGCAATCCAAAACTTGTTTTGATAAAAGCTGTTAAATATGCAAATAGATATTTAAAAGTGCGTGAACCTTTATACATTTATAATGAAAATGGAGAATATTCTGATGAAATTTTAAAAATATATGGTAAGGAGAAAAAATAATGAAAGGAAAATTATATTTAGTTGCAACACCTATAGGAAATTTAGAAGATATTACATTGAGGGCAATTAGGATTTTAAAAGAAGCAGATATAATTGTTGCTGAAGATACAAGACAAACATTGAAATTGTTAAATCATTTTGAAATACAAAAGCGCTTAATTAGTTACCATAGACATAGTGATGCGCAAAAACAAAATGAAATAATTGAAGAAATAAATTCAGGAAAGAATATTGCTCTTGTATCAGATGCAGGAACTCCAGTAATATCTGATCCGGGAGAGGATATTGTAAAAAAAGCTTTAGAAGAAAATATTCAAGTTATACCAATTCCTGGACCTTGTGCTTTGATTACTGCACTGATTGCATCAGGAATAGATGCAAAAGAATTTTTATTTTTGGGATTTTTGCCAATGAATAATAAATTAAGAAACAAAAAGTTACAAGAAATAAAGGAAGCAAAAAATACTGTTATTTTATATGAAGCACCACATAAATTAATTACTACATTAAAAGATTTGAAAGACATAACAGATGAAAGAAAAATAGTTTTAGCAAGAGAATTAACAAAAATTCATGAAGAATTTATTTTTGGAACTGCACAAGAACTTTTAGAAAAAGTAATAGAACCAAAAGGAGAATATGTTATTGTAATAGAAAAAACAAAAAAATTAGAAAAAAATATTTTTGAAAATATGACAATTGAAGAACATTATAATTTCTATATTGAAAATTATGGAATGAACAAAAATGATGCAATTAAGCAAGTAGCTAAAGATAGAGGAGTAAAGAAGAATGAAATATATAAAAATTTCTTAAAAGAATAAAATAAATAAAAATAAGTATATTGTTAAATGTTTAAATAACAATATACTTATTTTTTTATAACAAAACTTTACTAGTTATTAAGAGCTGATACTTTTTCTTTACACTCTGAGCAAATAAAATTATCCTCAAATTGAATTAAATTTTTAGTACTTCCACATAGTGCACAATTTGAATTATATTTTTTTAAAATTATTGAAGAGCCTGAAACATATATTTCTAAAGAATCTTTTTCTGAAATTCCTAATTTATTTCTTAATTCCATAGGTAGAACAATTCTTCCTAATTCATCTACTTTTCTAATAATCCCAGTCGATTTTATCATAATAATACCTCCATTAAAAAACCTTAATTATATAATAGCACAAAATTCGATTAATTTCAACATATTTTATGATAAGTTAAAAAAGATACAGGAGTTTTAGAAACTCCTGTAAAGTTAGATATATAACTCCGGTTGGAGACTGTAGAGGATGCCTTTCGCTAAAAATAAAAAATGGGGGCCGCGAAAGAAGAATTAAAATATTTAAAATCCTCTACAAAATTAAAAACAAATAAAAATTTTATTAAACAGGATTACATAATTTCAAGAATCACGCATAAAAATTATAAGTTCAGATAAGATATTAAAATTATAAAAAAATTGAAAAATTTAGGTGAATACCTTAAAAAATAAAACTTATGATTTTAAAAAATTGAATAATAAAATTACATTTATTATAATATAACATAAAACAACATTTGTCAACAAAAATCGTTCGACAAAATTTGACAAAAAACGACAGAGACAAGCATTCCGAACAAAATCTGCAATAAGGGCTGCAGCTAAAACAAAGCGGATTTTCTTAACTTTTACAGTGCTAGTATATATTGCAATAGTATATAAAGTAGTTTCAGTAGACCCCATAATTGTAGAGGCAATTAAGCCGAATTGTACTATCGACTCCAAAATTTTTCATAATATCTAAGGCTACTGCAGTAGATGCACTTCCAGATATTGGACGAATTAGCATTAATGGAAATATTTGATATGGAATTTTTAATAAATTTAAAAAAGGCGATAATATATTTTGAAAAAGTTCTAAAATTCCAGAATTACGAAGAGCGCTTACAGCTAAAAATAATGCTATTAAAGTAGGAAAAATTTTAATAACAGTATTAATTCCGCTCTTTTGCACCGCACTAAAAAACTGTCGAAGACTTTTACTTTTTCAGAATAACCATATGCAATAATAAGAGCGATAACAAAAGGAACAGCAATTATAGAAATATAATTTATAATATTCAAAAATTCCCCCCCTAACTTATAAAAGCTTGTTACAATTCAAAAATTATAAAATATGCTTTTTTGAAGTTATATATTAATATTTATTTTCCTAATTTAATGAATATTTTTGCAGCAAATATTGCAGAACATGCAGCACAAGCTGTTGCTACCCATACAGGAAAAATAATGCTTGTTGGATTTTCAGAATTTAAAGAACTTCTTATTGCTATAACAGTTGTAGGAATAAGTTGCATAGAAGCAGTATTAATTAAAACTAACATTGCCATGGAATTACTTAAAGTATTTTTATTTGTATTTTTTTCTTGCAAAGATTCCATTGCTTTTAAACCAAGAGGAGTTGATGCATTACCGAGACCTAAAATATTTGCAATGATGTTTAAAGATATTTCTTCATGAGCATTATCTTTTTCATTTATTTCAGGGAATAAAAACTTAATAAGAGGTTTTAATACTTTAGCAAAATTTTTAGATAAAGAAGAATCTTTTGCAATTTGCATAATTCCACACCATAAAGTAATAGTACCAAAAAAAGTAAGTGTTAATTCGACTGCAGATGATGCAGATTCAAATATACCATTATTTACATTTTGAATATTACCAGAAAATAGCGCATAAACGTATGAAATTACAATAAATATTGGCCATAATATATTTAACATGTAATAATATTATTGTTTTAAGTAAAAAAATATGACTTTTCAAAAAAATAATTTGCTAAAATTATTCAAATAAAGTATAATTATATATAAGTTTTTGTTTAAAATATAGCATTAGAATAGGAAGATATTAAATGAATAATATTGATGAAAAGATTATTATTGCAAAATTAATGGATAAAATTAAAATTTGCAAAATAAGAAATAAGATTACTAATACAGAATTTTTAAGTTTGTATCATAGAGAAATAATTCAAAAAGAATTAAATAAGATTAAATTAAAAAATTATTTATTTTTTGGAGGATATAATGAAGCGGAAGCACAAATTTTAATAATTTATCCTGAAAAACTGACAGAAGATATAATAAAAAATAATTTAAAAGATTTAATAAAAGCAGTAAAAATAGAACTTCCCAAAGAATTAGTTGGAAAATATAATCATAGAGACTATTTAGGAATTGTTATGCAGGCTGGACTTAAAAGAGAGAGAATAGGTGATATAATAGTATATAAAGACAAAGCTTATATATTTGTTTTAAGAGAAAATGCAGAATATATTAAAGAGAATTTAAAACAATTTTCAAGATTTAACAAAGCAAATATTGAAATATTAAATTATGAAAATGTAGAGATAAAAGAACCAGAATTTGAAGAAATGCGAATAACGGTATCTTCACTTAGATTAGATAATGTAGTTTCTGAAATTACAAGACTTTCAAGAAGTAAGACAGAAGAACTTTTAAAAAATGAAAAAGTATTTTTGAATAGCAAATTAGAAATGAAAACTACTATTTCCGTAAATGAAAAAGATATTTTAGCAATAAGAGGTTTTGGAAAATATGTTATATGGGAATTTTTAGGAAATAATAAAAAAGGAAAAAATATAATTATTGTAAAAAAATACATATAAAATTATGTTGACATATTTACTTTTTATGTAAATAATGATAAAATAATATTGTAGTGTCATTATAATATAAAAAGTAGGAGAATAAAACAATGTATAAAATGTTAGTAACAGATCTAGATGGAACATTACTTGATGATTATAAAGAAATACCAGAAAAAAATATAAAAGTAATTAATAAATTAAATAAGGAGTTTGGAATAATTCCAGTAATAGCAACAGCAAGACCATTAGAAGTTGCAGAATATATTGCCAAAAAAGGAGGGCCAGCTTTCAAAAGCTATATTATTGCAACAAATGGTGCCATATTAATGGATTTAAAAAAGAGAAAATATTTAGTAAATAAGTGCTTATCTTCAAGACAAATAGAAGATTTAATAGATATATGTAAAACAAATGAATTAGAATATGAATTTATGACTACAAAATGTGAAGTAGCGGATATTAAATATTCATATAGGCGTGTTGTAGACCCAATGTATGATAATATGGGTGTCCCATTTAATTACCAGTATGATTTGGAAAGATACATTAGAAATTTACGAAAACCAATCCCATTATTTGCTGTTAATGGGACGGAAGAAGAACTAAAAGAATGTTATAGTAAGCTCGCAAGTATTCAAGGCTTGCAAATATCAAAGCCATGCATAAGAACAACACCTGAAATAGATGGAAGAGTTGAGACTTTAGCGTATTATGATATAATGAGAGAAGGGGTTACAAAAGCAAGTGCTATTCAAGTTCTTGCAGAACATTTAAGAATAAAAAAAGAAGAAATTATTGCAATTGGAGATGGAGGAAATGATATAGAGATGCTTCAAGCAGCAGGACTTAAAGTAGCAATGAAGAATGCAACAGATTCACTAAAAGAAATTGCAGACTTTATTACTCCAGAGAATAATAATGTAGGAGGAGTTGGCATTTTTTTAGATGAATTATATAAACAATTACAGAATAGAGAAAATAGAACAAGAGAACTAAAAGATATTGATGATGAGCAAAGTTTATAAAAAGAGGAGTAAAAATAATGGAAAAACCAATTATAATAGGAATTGCAGGAGGTACAGCTTCTGGAAAAACAACTTTAGCAAATAAGATAAAAGAAGAATTTAAAGATAATGCAATTATTTTATCACATGATTTTTACTATAAAAGTTATAGCAATTTTACAAAAGAAGAAAGAGAAAAAATGAATTATGATTGTCCAGAAGCTTATGAAACAGATTTATTGATTAGAGACATTAAAGCATTGATAGCAGGAGAAACTATTCAAAGACCAATATATTCATATGTAGAACGTCTTAGAGAAAAAGAAACAGTTACTGTAAATCCAGCTCCAATTATTATTATTGAAGGATTATTAGTACTTGAAAATAAAGAACTTTCAGATTTAATGGATATGAAAATTTTTGTAGATACAGATGCAGATATAAGGTTTATAAGATTACTTGAAAGGGATACAAAAGAAAGAGGTACAACAGTAGAATATATTACTGCAAAATATAAAAGTACACTAAAACCAATGCATGAAAAGTATATAGAACCTTGTAAAGAAAAAGCGGATATTGTTATACATGGGGATGATTATTCAAATAAATTAATTGAAATAATTGAAAAAATTAGAAAAATAAAAAAATACTGAAGAAAAATACTAAATTAAAGAATTTTAAATAAAACTTTGTATGATCATCTTTGTTAAAAAAATTTTTAGTAAATTTTCAGAATAATTGTAAAAATTAATATTATCTATAAAATATAAATTAAAGAAGGAATAAATTATGCAATATTTTAAAAAATTAATAGGAGATAGGATATATTTATCTCCCAAAGATGCATCAAATGAAGAAATAGAAAAATTTACTGAATGGATGAATGACTTTCAAGTTACAGATTATACTGGTAGGAGTGGAC
>CANQZT010000015.1 GCA_947628335.1 uncultured Clostridia bacterium
GTTTACTTAATGATAATTTACTATTGGAAGTTATTGGTAATATTACAAAATCGTAATAAATGATGAAATTACCATGATTTTTTTGCATTTTTGTTATGCACATCTGAATTTACTTTTCGTTTCTAACATTTTCATAAAAATTTTTTAACTTTCTTACGCATACTTGCCTTACAGAAAATTTATCCACATTTTTATTTTTTTTTCCACATTTGTATTGACTATTTTCTATCTTTTTTGATATGATAAGCATACAAAAAATAAAAATATATAAATTTTTACAAAAGAAAACTTTTATCCAATAATCTAACCAAAACTTATCAACATTTTTGTGGATAAGTATGTGGAAAAGTTTGCTTTTTATTTTTTGTAATACTTGATATAAAAAAGAAATCTATGTGGAAGGAATGAATTAACAATGCAAAATGAATTAGATGAACTTTTGAATGAAGCAAAAGAATTATTAAAAGATGAAATTACACGAATATCTTATGATACATGGATAAAAAGTTTAAATATGGTAGGAAGAGAAGGAAATACATATATTTTAGGAACCTCCTCAGTAATTCAAAGAGATTCAATAATTAATAGATACTATGACTTAATTTTAAATACATTCAGATATATCACTAATTCAGAATGCGACATTAATATCATATTAAATGAAACAACTATACAAAATGAACCAGTTGCAAACGATTCAGTAGACTCAATTTCTGGATATTCAAATTCATCATTAAATCCAAATTATACATTTGAAAACTTTGTAGTTGGAAATAGCAATCGTTTTGCACATGCTGCAGCTCTTGCTGTTGCTGAAGCACCTGCCACTTCTTATAACCCATTATTTTTATATGGTGGCTCTGGACTTGGAAAAACCCATTTAATGTACGCAATAGGAAATTCCATTCTGAAAAAAAATCATAATTTAAAAGTATTATATGTAACTTCAGAAACATTCACAAACCAATTAATTAATGCAATTCGAGACAATAAAAACGAAGAATTCAGAAATACTTATCGTAATGCAGATGTTTTATTAATAGATGATATACAATTCATTGCTGGAAAAGAAAGAATCCAAGAAGAATTCTTTCATACTTTTAATACATTACATGAAAGTGGTAAACAAATTATACTATCAAGCGATCGACCACCAAAAGAAATAAAACTTCTCGAAGACAGATTAAAAACTAGATTTGGTTGGGGGTTAATAGCAGACATTTCAAATCCTGATTATGAAACCCGTTTAGCCATATTAAGAAAAAAGGCCCAATACGATAATATTGTAATAGACGACATGATACTTTCAAATATAGCAACAAAAATCGACTCAAATATTCGAGAATTAGAAGGTGTCTTAAAAAAAATGATTGCAACAACATCATTAACACATAGTCCATTAACAATGGAAATGGCTGAAAAGGCCATAAATGATGTAGTATCACAAAAAGAAAAAATTGTATCAGCAGAATATATTCAGGAAGTAGTAGCAAAATACTTTAACTTAAATCCAAAAGATTTAAAAAGTTCAAAGCGTTCAAATGACTTAGCATATCCAAGACAAATAGCAATGTATTTATGCCGTGATATAGCACAGATGCAATTAACAAAAATAGGGGATAGCTTTGGAAAAAGAGATCACACTACAGTTATGCATGCTTGTAGAAAAATAGAAAAAGAATTAAAAGAAAATGGTAATACAAAATTAATTGTGGATAGTGTGAAAAACATTATATTAAATTCAAATTAATTAATTTAAAAACACATATAAAGAATATTAAAAAAAATTGTTTGCAAAAACTTCCGTTTGAAAATTTAATATCAAATTCTTCTTACGGAACCGTTACATTAGTTATTCACATACCAAAGTTAAAAAAATGTAAATAACCTGTTAATAACTAAAATTTGCACATAACAAAAATAAAACTTGTGGATATATTTCATACTTTTTAACAAAACTTTACACAAACAAATCCTTACGGATTCTTAAAGTTGAGATAGTTTTCCACCAAATTCACACCACCTACTACTATGACTACTAAAAATATTAATTATATATAAAGGAGTGTTCAAAATGAAATTTATTTGTGACAAGGATAAAATCCTTAAAGCTCTTAATTCCGTAATAAAAGCGGTAGCATCAAAAACAACAATGCCTATACTAGAAGGAATATTTATTCAAACAAATGATAATGAAATAAAATTTACAACCTATGATTTAGAAATAGGAATAGAATATCTTATGGAAGCAGAAGTAGAAGAACAGGGAAGTACAGTAGTAAATGCTATAATGTTTAGTGAAATTATAAGAAAATTACCAAATACCGATATTCATATAACATTAAATGAAAACAATTTGTTAGTTATAGAATGTGAAGGTTCATTATACAAACTTGCAACTATGAATCCTGAAGAATTTCCTGAATTACCAAAAATAAATATAGAAAATTCTATACAAATAGAACAAAATACATTAAAAAGTATGATAAGGAAAACTATATTTGCAGTAAGTATAGAAGAAAATAGACCAATATTTACAGGATGTTTATTTCAAACAATAGAAAATAAACTAAATGTAGTTGCAGTTGATGGATTTAGACTTGCATGGGTTAGTACAAATTTAATAAATAATAAAAATGATTTTAGTGCAGTTATACCAGGAAAGACATTAAATGAAGTAAACAAAATTATTTTAGACTCATTTGATCCAATATCAATAGGAGTATCTAAAAATCAGGCATTGTTTGAAATGGACAACTGTAAAATAGTAACAAGATTATTAGACGGAGAATTTTTAAACTATAAAAATGTAATACCAGAAAAATGGGAAACAAGGATACGAATAAATAAAAACAATTTACAAGATTGCTTTGAAAGAATAAGTTTAATATCAGCATCATCAACAGAAAAAGAAAAAAAATATCCTGTAAAAGTATTAATAGATATTGGAAAAATTACAATATCGTGTACAAATCAGACAGGAGATGCAAAAGAAGAACTATATGTTTCAACTGAAGGAAAAAATTTAGAAGCAGGGTTTAATCCAAAATATTTCCTTGATGCATTAAAAGTAATTGATGATGAAGAAGTTTTTGTAGAATTTGGCTCAAACATTTCACCATGTGTAATAAGACCAGTCGAAGAGGGTGACTATAATTATATGATTTTACCAATAAGATTAAAAGAATAATTGGAGAAAATAATGTATATAAAAAATATAAAACTGAACAATTTTCGTAATTATACAAATCAAGAAATAGAACTGCAAGAAGGAATGAACTTATTTTTTGGGAACAATGCGCAAGGAAAGACAAACATATTAGAAGCAATATTTTTATGTGCAGTGGGAAAATCATTTAGAGCCAAAAAAGAAAATGAATTAATAAAACATGAAGAAAAAAAAGCAGTAATAGAATTAGAATATAAAAAATCAGATAGAGATGGAAAAATAGGAGTCGAATTATCAGATAAAAAGAATATTTTTATTAACGGAATAAAACAAAAAAAACTCAGTGATGTGCTTGGAAAAATAAATGTGGTAATGTTTAGTCCAGACGATATAGAAATACTAAAAAGTGGCCCATCAAAAAGAAGAAGATTTTTAAATATATTAATAAGTCAATTAAGACCCAAATATGTATACAGTTTAAACTTGTATCAAAAAGCAATAGAACAGCGAAATAATTACTTAAGGCAAATAAAATTAGAAAATAAACCAAAAGCATTATTAGAAATATGGGATGCAAAAATTGCAGAGTATGCAGAAAGTGTTTATTTCTATAGAAATGAGTTTGTTGAAAAAATAAAAAATAAAATAAATAAAATACACGAAAATATAACAGATAATCAAGAAGAAATAAAAATAAAATATATCACAGATTGTCAAGATAAAGAAAAATACATTGAAGAATTACGAAAAAATTGGGATGCAGATATAGCAAAAGGGTACACAACAAAAGGCATACACAGAGATGATTTTTTCGTATACATTAATGGAAAACAGGTAAACGTATATGGATCTCAGGGGCAAAATAGAACAGTAATTCTTTCACTAAAACTGTGTGAATTAGAAATAATATATGATGAAATAGGGGAGTATCCAATATTATTATTAGATGATTTCATGTCAGAATTAGATAACAAAAGAAGAGAAAATTTCTTAAAAAACATAAGTAATACACAAATTATAATAACATGTACTGATGAATTCACAATTGATAACAAAATGTGCAAAACATTCCGAGTAAAACAAGGAAATGTGAATAAAAGATAGGAGAAAAAATGTATTTACATATAGGAAAAGATATTTTAATAAAAAAAGATGAAATATTATTTATTTTTGATTATGAAAATTTAAAAAATAACAAGCAATTCAATAAATTTATGGAAGGAATTGATAAAAAAAATATTATAGATATAAGTGATAATAAAGAAAAATCTATAGTTATTACAGGAAAAAAAAGAGTTATGAAAGCATATATTTCAAATATATCTTCTACAACACTTAGTAAAAGGAATACAAAATTTTAAAATTTGTTACTTGCATTTTTTTTAATTAAAGATATAATATAAAAGATAAGCATACGAGGAGGAATAAGAATGGAAAAATTCGAACACGAATATAGCGCAGATCAAATTCAGGTATTAGATGGTTTAGAGCATGTAAGAAAAAGACCAGGTATGTATATAGGAAGTGTCTCATCAAGAGGATTGCATCATTTAGTTTATGAGATAGTAGATAACTGTGTAGATGAAGCATTAGCAGGATATTGTAAAAATATACATGTAATAATAGAACCAGGAAATATAATAAGTGTAGAAGATGATGGTAGAGGAATTCCTGTTGACGTACATAAAAAAACAAAAATATCTGCAGCAGAAACAGTTTATACGCAACTAAATGCAGGAGGAAAATTTGGTGGAGATAGTGGATATAAAGTATCAGGAGGTTTACATGGAGTTGGTGCATCTGTTGTAAATGCGTTATCAGAGTGGTGTGAAGTAACTATTCAAAGAGATGGTGGAATATATCAAATGAAATTTGAAAAAGGCAAAACAGTTCAATCATTAACTAGAATAGGGGAATCAGATAAAACAGGAACTAAAGTAAGATTCTTAGCAGATGGAACAATATTTGAAACATTAGAATATGAATATGAAATATTAGAAAACAGATTTAGAGAAATGGCATTTTTAACAAAAGGGTTATTTATAAGCATAGAAGATAAACGAGAAGAAACTCCCAAAAAAGCAGAGTTCATATTTGAAGGAGGATTAAAATCTTTTGTAGAATATTTAAACAAAAATAAAGAACCGATAAATAAAGAACCAATTTATATAGAAAAAGAACAAGCTGAAGTACCAGTAGAAATAGCAATACAATATACAACATCATATACAGAAAATATATACACATTTGTTAATAATATAAATACAATAGAAGGTGGTACACACTTAGAAGGATTCAAAAGAGCATTAACAAAAGTATTTAACGATTATGCAAGAAGTCATAACATATTAAAAGAAAAAGACTCAAACTTACAAGGAGAAGATATAAGAGAAGGGATAACAGCGGTAATATCAGTAAAAGTTAAAGAACCACAATTTGAAGGTCAAACAAAAATGAAATTAGGAAACAGCGAAGTTGCAGGAGTAGTACAAAGCATGGTAAATGAAGCACTATCAACATTTTTAGAAGAAAATCCATCAGTTGCAAAAGCAATACTTGAAAAATGTGTTAGTGCATCAAGAGCAAGAGAAGCAGCAAGAAAAGCAAGAGAACTAGTAAGAAGAAAATCAGCATTAGAAACGACAACATTACCAGGTAAATTAGCAGATTGCAGTAGTAAAGTTGCTGAAGAATGTGAAGTATATATAGTAGAGGGAGATTCAGCAGGAGGAAGTGCAAAACAAGGAAGAGATAGAAAATTTCAAGCAATTCTTCCACTATGGGGAAAAATGTTAAATGTAGAAAAGGCAAGAGCAGATAAAATATACGGAAATGATAAATTGAATCCTGTAATTGTTGCAGTAGGAGCAGGAATTGGAGCAGAATTTGATATTACAAAAATACGTTATGGAAAAGTTATAATAATGGCTGATGCAGATGTTGATGGTGCACATATAAGAACATTGCTATTAACATTCTTTTTTAGATATATGAGACCACTTATTGAAAATGGAAATGTATATCTTGCACAACCACCACTATACAAATTGTCAAAAAAAGGAATAAAAGATATATATTGCTATTCAGATGAAGAAAGAGATGAAAAACTTGAAGAAATCGGAAGAGACGGAGTTAATATACAAAGATACAAAGGTTTAGGAGAAATGGATCCAGAACAATTATGGGATACAACAATGAATCCAGAAACAAGGATACTTATAAAAGTAACAATGGAAGATGCAATAAAAGCAGATGCAATATTTACAGTTTTAATGGGAGATGAAATTGCACCACGTAGAGAATTCATAGAAACCAATGCAAAATATGTAAAGAACTTAGATATATAATAATTTTATAAGTGATTAATCATTAAAAAGCAATTACATAGTACGACAAATTAATAGAGTGATACTAAAAAAGTATCACTCTATTAAGCTATAAAGCTAATATTAATCTTCAGCTAAAACTTGTATGCATAGTTATTCACCTAATATATATTACTATATAAATAAGCAATCCACCACACATAAAAATCATTTGCTCGACTATAAATACACCCTAAGTAGCCATATTCATCCAAAGATGGACTAATAACAACCACTTAAAATTTACAAAAATATAAATATAATCTTAACTCGAATATATTATTTACAATAAAACCATATATAAAAACAAATAAAATATTTGTAAATATAGCCTGCATACAAACAATATACTCTTATCGCCGACATATAATAACCTAAAATAAGCTATTATACATCTTTGTTCAAATAATACAAAGCTAAAATACAACCTTATATTACTCTTTGTTCGACTAATATTAACCTTATAATCTTATTATAAACAAAGTAAAAAAATATATACAAAAAAATAAAAAAATTTTAAGAAGTATAGAAAATGATAAATAGATATTAATGTCGAAATTTGTCGAGCGATTTTTGTTGACAAATAAAAAAAAACGTTTTATTATATAAACAGTTTAATAAAAAAGGAGAAACCATGAAGAAGCAAGAAATAAATTCAGTACAAGAATGGTTGCCTATTCAAAAAATTCTAGAAAAAGGGATTGTCAAGTTAAAAGATAATTCATATATAAAAATCATAAAAATAATTCCAATCAATTACAATTTAAAATCAGATTTAGAAAAAGAGGCAATTTTAAATTCTTATAAAATTTTTTTAAAAACATGTAATTTTGATATTCAAATAATAATTCAAAGTAATAAAGAAGATTTATCAACACACATTTCATACATAAAAAAACAAAGCGAAAAAGAAAAAAACAAAAAAATTTTAGAACTATCCCAAATATACATAGAATTCATTCAAAAAATAAATCAAGAAAAAAAATCGTCATCCAAAAATTTTTATATAATCATAAAAAATTCCAAACAAAAAGAAAATATACAAGAAGATATAATTATACAAGATTTAAATGAAAAATATTTTAAAATAAAAGAATGTTTATCACGATGTGGAAATATAGCACAAGAATACGATACTAAACAAGAAATAAAGAAGATACTATTAACATTTTTTAGTAAAAAAAATTAAGGAGTGATAAAGATATTAAAATTTAGTGAAAAAAAGATAGAAACCAAAGAAAAATTAGAATTTTTAGATGGAGTATTTTCAGAAGAAGATGAAATTTCACCATCATATATAAATTTAGAAAATCCAAAAATAATAGAAATTGATGGAATATATTATTCTTCAATTATTGTAGTTAATTATTATAGAGAACAAAGTGAGCTACTATTAAAACATTTAATAGATACCAATATTAATATGAATATATCAATGTTTTACGAAAAAAAAGATTCATATAAAATTATAAGAGAATTAACATATCATATTGGAAATGTCGGTGTTGATTTACAAAACAAAAATCAAAATAGTCAAGATATAGATATTGCAGCATTTACATATAATGATGCAAAATACATACGAAAACAAATGCAAGTTAACAATGAAGAACTATATTTTTTGTATATCTATATAAATGCATATTCGCAAGACAAAAAAGAATTAGAATACATATTAAACAAAATAGAAGGATTAGTTCAAAGTAAAGGAATGCAAACAAGAAGAGCATATTTTAGGCAAGAACAGTGTTTTCTATCAACTATTCCAATAATGCAAAATCATGAAGATATTAAAGCAATTAGTAAAAGAAATATATTAACTCAAGGATTAGTATCAACGTATCCATTTATATCATCATCCATTTTTGATGAAAATGGAATATATGTAGGGACTAATATATACAATAATAGCCTAGTTTTTATTGATAGATACAACACAAACAAATATAAAAACGCCAATATAAGTATTTTTGGAACAAGTGGAGCAGGAAAATCATTTTACACAAAATTGTTAATATTGAGGAATAGATTATTAGGAATAGAGCAATATGTTATAGATCCAGAAAGAGAATATATAAATGTATGTCAAAAATTAGGTGGAACACTAATAAAAATAGGTCCAACATCCAATACATATATAAATATATTCGATATTAGACAAGAAAGTGTAGAAGAAAATGAAAAAGGATATTTAGCAACAAAAATTGGAAAGTTGATAGGATTTTTCAATTTAATTTTTGGAGAATTAGATGAAGAAGAAAAAGCAATTTTAGAAGATAAACTAATTGAATGTTATGCACAAAAGGGGATAACATTTGACGACGAAAGTTTATACAAAAAAGAAGAAGAAAAAATAACAATAACAAAAATATTCAAAGAAAGTAAAGATATGCCGATACTAGAAGATTTATACAACATATTAGATAAAGATCCAAAAACTAAAGTTATGAAAACAAAATTAATACCATTCATAAAAGGATCACTAAAATATTTTAATCAACAAACCAATGTAAAACTGACAAATCAGTTAATAATTGCAGATATATATGATTTAGGAGAAGAAAACATACAATTTGGAATGTGGATTTTTACTGAATTATTTTGGGATAAAGTAAAAGCAAATAGAAAAATAAAAAAAGCAATTTATCTTGATGAAATATGGAGATTAATAGGAGTTACATCAAACAAAAATGTTGCAAGTTTCATATACA
Organism: uncultured Clostridia bacterium; assembly: GCA_947628335.1. The sequence goes on from CANQZT010000015.1 coordinate 9,246, forward strand.
AAATATTCAAAACAATTAGGAAATATGGAGGAAGTGCAGTTGCAATTACCCAAGATATATCAGATTTATTCAGTTTAGAAAATGGTATATATGGAAAAAGTATTTTAAACAATTCAAGCATAAAAACATTTTTTTCATTAGAAGAAGAAAATATCAAAATACTATCACAATACTCAAATTTATCAGAAAAAGAAAAAGTAGAAATAAAATCTTTAAAAAGAGGAGAATGCTTAATGTTTGCTGGAGAAAATCATATTCTAACAAAAATAGAAGCAAATGAAGTTGAAAAAGAAATTATAAATGGAAAATGATTATTATAAATAAAGTTATTAGAAGTATAAAAAGACAGGAGGAATAGAATATAATAAAAAATGAAGAAAGTTATTACAGCTTTATTAAATGCAAAAGTAAATGAAAAATTAAAGCAATATAAAGAAATCGAAATTGTTATGAATGATATTCAGTATCAAGATGGAATAATAGAGGCATTAGAAGAAAAAGAAGAAATAGATTATATCATTGTTAGCGAATTGTTACCAGGTATATATAATATAAAAGAATTAATCGAAGAAATAAAGAAAATAAAAATTGAAGTAAAAATAATTTTAATTTTAGAAAAAGAAAACAAAGAATTAGAAAATTATTTATGTTCAAAAGGAAATATATATTTTTTTTATAACAATGAAATTGAAATAAAAGAGATAGCAGAATTAATAATAAATGAACAACAAAAAGACAAGTTAGAAGAAGAAATAAAAGAATTGAAAAAGATGATTTTAGAAAAAGAAGTAAAAAAAGAGGAAAATGATTCATCTAAAATAACACAAAATCAAATAACAATAATAACAAAAGAAGAAAAAATAGAAATTGAAGAAGAGATAGAAAATGAATATAAATCTAAGAAAATAAAGAATAGATTTATTCAAATTTTAAAAAAAGAACCAATAAAAGAAGAAACAAAAATATTTACAATAATAGGAAATACAGGTAGTGGGAAAAGTATATTTGTATCTAATATAGCAAAGCAATTAGAAAAAATGAAAAATAAAATTTTGATTATAGACCTAGACTTTTTTAACAATAGTGTGCAAATATTGTTTGGAATAAAAAAACAAAAAGAAAGAAAACAAATTCAAGATAATAATGAAATAGAAAGCAATGAGTTAAAAAAATGTATTTATAAAATCAATTCAAAAATAGACTTACTATCTAATCTAAATTCAATATACAGTGCTTTAGATGAATATGAAATATTAAAAAGAATAGAAGAAATAAAAGAAAAATATGATGTAATTTTAATTGATACAGAAATAACCAATGAAGAAAAGTATTTAAATATATTTATAAACATTTCGAACAAAATAATTTTTATAACAGAACCCAATATTCTAGAAATAAAGAAATCGCAAAATTTTTTACAAAAATATAAAAATAATTATCAAATAGAAAAAGACAAAATATATATAGTATTTAACAAAATAAAAGATGACAGTATAAGTTTATATATTTTAAAAGATGTATATAAACAATACAATATTTTAGGTAAAATTGACTTTATAAAGAATTACAATACATTAATAAATAGAAACTTAAAAGAAAATTTATTAGAAAGAAAGATAAAAGATCAATATAAAAAAATTTCAAAAGATATGTTAAAAAATAATAAATTGAAGAGTTATTATATATCCAAAATTGAAGAAAATTAAATATAAAAATATACAAAAAAGGAGAAAGAAAATGGAATTAGAAATAGAAAAAAATATTGTAAATGAAGTAACAAGTGAAAATCAAAATAAATTTTTGGAAACAACACTTGGAAAAACAGTAAATGGAGCAATCAATTTAGGATTAAGAGTTTTATTACCTAATGTAATAGAAGAACAAATAATAGAAATAAAAGATACGATTATACAAGAGGGCTTTAAAGAAGGAATTGAAAAAACAATAGAATCAGCTATAAATTTGGGTAAAAGTGCAATAGGAATTGCAACAGGAAAATTTGAAAATGTATCGCAAATGCAAACAGCCGTAGAAAAGGGAGGCTTAATAGATACGATTTCTAACTGTGTAGATTTCGGATTAAAAATAGCAAAACAAACAGGAATATTACCAAAAGAGATAGAAAGTATAATAAAAAGTGGAAAAAATATTTTAATGGCCAACATAGAAAATAATATAGAAAATACATTAACAACACAATTAAAAGGAATAGAAAAAGTAAATCAATATATAGAACAATGGAATGTATATTATAAAGAGCAAAATTTTCATAAAATGGAATTAGAGTATAATAAAATACGAGATAAATTAAAAGACTTAGTACCTATAGAAGAAACATTAAAAAAAGCACATCAAGTAGAAAATTTACACAAATTAATAAAAAGTAAAGGCCAAGATTTTAATCTTACAAAAGAAGAAATAGAGCTAGCAAAAAAAATTGTGTAAAAGGTATATTAAAACGTAAGAACTGTAGATATGAAGAAGTTTTTTTTAGTTTTTTCTTGCAATTTTTAGTTCGTTAAAGTATAATTACACTAGGTAAAAATATGTAAAAAAAGAGGGAGTTTAATGGATAGACCAGGAGAAAAAATTATTGAAAGAGATATCGAAAATGAGATGAAAACATCTTATATCGATTATGCAATGAGTGTTATTGTACAGCGTGCATTACCAGATGTAAGGGACGGTTTAAAACCAGTACACAGAAGAATATTATATGCTATGCATGAAGATGGAATTACATCAGATAAACCATACAGAAAATGTGCTAATACAGTAGGATCTGTTTTAGGAAGATACCATCCTCATGGAGATTCATCAGTATATGATGCAATGGTAAGACTTGCTCAAGATTTTTCAATGAGATATATGTTAATAGACGGTCATGGAAACTTTGGGTCAATAGATGGTGATGGAGCAGCAGCTATGAGGTACACAGAAGCAAGAATGGCCAAAATATCAAATTATATGTTAGCAGATATAGAAAAAAATACAGTAAATTTCATGCCAAATTATGATGATAGATTACAAGAACCAACAGTCTTACCAGCAAAAATTCCAGCATTATTAATAAATGGCTCATCAGGTATAGCAGTAGGAATGGCAACTAATATACCACCACACAACCTAACAGAAGTCGTTAATGGAATTATAAAAGTAATAGATGAAGATAATGTAACAGACGAAGAACTAATGCAAGTAATAAAAGGTCCAGATTTCCCTACGGAAGGTGAGATTTTAGGAATTGAAGGAATCAAACAAGCATATACAACTGGTAGAGGAAAAATAACAGTAAGAGCAGAAGCAGAAATAGAAGAAATGAGTGGAAATAAGCAAAGAATAATTGTAAAATCATTACCATATCAAGTAAATAAAGCAAAATTAATTGAAAATATATCGCACCTTGTAAGAGATAAAAGAATAGAAGGAATTTCGGAATTAAGAGACGAATCAGATAGAAATGAACGTGTAAGAGTAGTAATAGAATTAAAAAGGGATGCAAACCCACAAGTAGTATTAAATCAATTATACAAAAATACACAAATGCAAGACACATTTGGAATAATAATGTTAGCACTTGTTAATGGAGAACCAAAAATATTAACTCTAAGACAATGTATAGATTATTATCTTGACCATAGAAAAGAAGTTGTATTACGTAGAACTAAATTTGAACTAGACAAAGCAGAAGCAAGAGCTCATATATTAGAAGGATTAAAAATAGCATTAGACAATATAGATGAAGTAATCAATATAATTCGTTCATCATATGATGATCCTAAAGAAAGATTAATGGAAAGATTTGGTCTTTCAGATATACAAGCACAAGCAATATTAGATATGAGGTTAAAAACTCTTTCAGGATTGCAAAGAGAAAAAATAGAAGAAGAATATAATGAATTAATGCAATTAATTGCACACTTAAAAGAAATTCTTGGAAGTGAAAAACTAGTATTTGATATTATAAAAGAGGAATTAATTGAAATAAAAGAAAAATTCGGAGATGAGAGGAAAACAAAAATTATTGCAGCAGAAGGCGAAATAGATATAGAAGATATAATAAAAGAAGAACAAACAGTAATTGCACTAACACACTTCGGATACATAAAAAGAATGCCAATAGACACATATAAGAGTCAAAGAAGAGGAGGTAAGGGCATTACAGGAATTGCAACAAGAGAAGAAGATTTCGTAAAACAAATATTTACAGCATCAACACATGACACAATATTATTCTTCAGTAATAAAGGAAAGTTATACAGATTAAGAGGATATGAAGTGCCAGAAGCAGGAAGAACAGCAAAAGGAACAGCAATAGTAAATCTTTTAAGTTTAGATGCAGGCGAAAAAATATCAGCAGTTATACCAATACAAAACTTTGCTGAAGGAAAATATTTACTAATGGCAACAAAAAATGGATTAATTAAGAAAACAGCATTATCAGAATATAATTCAACAAGAAAGACAGGCCTACAAGGAATAACATTAAAAGAAGATGATGAATTAATAGCCGTAAGACTTACGGATGGAGAAGATAACATAGTTCTTGTTACAAGAGAAGGAATGTGTATTACATTTGATGAAAAAGATGTAAGACCAATAGGAAGAGTAGCACAAGGTGTTATTGGAATTAATTTAGATAAAGAGGACTTTGTAATAGGAATGGAATCTATAATTAGTGGAGCAAAAGCAACCTTACTTGCAATTACAGAAAATGGATTTGGAAAAAGAACAGAATTAGATGAATATAGAGTACAAAATAGAGGAGGTAAAGGTGTTATAACATATAAAATAACACCAAAAACAGGTAAGTTAGTTGGAATTAGAATTACCGGAGAAGAAGAAGATGTTATGCTTATTACAGATCAAGGAACAATAATTAGATTACCTGTAAAAGAAGTAAGTGTATTGGGAAGGTCAACACAAGGAGTAACATTAATGAGAACAAATGATGGAGCAAAAGTAGTAAGTATAGAGACAATATCACAAGAAGAAAATGAAGATTAAAATAT
>CANQZT010000016.1 GCA_947628335.1 uncultured Clostridia bacterium
ATATAAAGAGTGTTCAAGAAAGTAAATAGACAACTTACTAAAACAAAATGATAAGGATTATGATGGTATTTATGAAATAAAGTTTAACAAAGATTTATAATGTATTTATTTTTATAGATAATGTTATGAATGTTACAAATTTAACAGTTGCAGATATAATAATAGAAAGAAACTAAATAATATTAAAAGGAGAAAAAAGTTATGTTTAATTTTAATCATGTAACAATAAGTGTAGATAACTTAGAAGATACTTTAATATTTTATAAAAAATTTGGATTTAAACTATATAAAGAATATCATGATGAAAATGTTGATATAGTTATGCTAAAACTAGGTAATATGATATTGGAGATATTTCACTATCAAGAAAAATTACAATTACCCGAGCATTCAAAAGATTTAGGTATAGATTTAAAAACTATTGGAAATAAGCATTTTGGATTAGGCGTAAAAGATATCGACAAAAAATTAACTAAAAATATATAGTGAAACCCCAAATGCCCTTTAAATTTAATATTAATAAATTTATGACTTATTTACATAAGTCTATTTTTTTGCAAAATTTTAAGAATAGATACAGTAAAACAAGCATAAATTAAAATAGAGGTTTAATAATATAGGGAGGTTTTTTATGTTTATTGTATTTCATAAACAAAAAATATATTCATATATAATAGCTCTTACAACTATAGTTATTTTATTTTGTGGAGCGAATTTTTTTAAAATAGATGATTTATCTGTAGTACAAACGGTAGCAGAAACTCGGAAAAATGTTACCAATTTATTCTGTAGAGACAGAAGAAAAAAATGTAGCACTAACAATTAATTGTGCTTGGAATGCCGAAGACATAGATAATATATTAGATACATTAAGTAAGTATAAAGTGCATGTTACATTTTTTATGGTAGGAGATTGGGTAGATAAATATCCAGATGAGGTAAAGAAAATTGCAGATAGTGGACATGAGATTGGTAATCACTCAGATACGCATCCTCATGTTAATAATTTAAGTTTAGAAAAAAATCGTGAACAAATAAAAATGTGTGCAGATAAAATAGAAAAAATAACGGGGCAAAGAACAACACTATACAGAGGTCCATATGGAGAATATAATAATACAGTAATAAAAGCAGCGCAGATGGAAAATCATACAACAATTCAATGGTCATTAGATACATTAGATTATAAAGGATTAACAGGTGAGGAAATGTGGAATAGACTAAAAGATAAATTAACAAATGGAAGTATTATTTTAATGCATAATGGAACTGAGCATACAGCAGATGCACTAGATAAGCTTATTTATAATATAACTGAACAGGGATTTAGCATAGTATCTGTATCAGATTTAATTTATAAGGAAAACTATATTATAGATAATAATGGAATGCAAAAAATGGCAAAAAATTAGAATAATAAGATAGATAGAGGATATAATATATACATAATATAAAAGGAGAAATATTATGTCTTTTATTGGAATTATATGTGAAAATAGATATGGAAAATTAGTAAAACAAACATTATCAAAATATTTGAAAAATACAAATATAATTATTTTCAATAAAGAAAATATTGAAAATATGAAAAATATTAAATTTGAAACAGTTGCTATTTTTTCTGATAATAAAAATGTATTTTCATGTGAACAATATTTGAGTACAATTATAAAAAAAGCTAACTATTTAATTATAAACTCAGATGAAATTTCGAATTTAAATCTATTAAAAAATATAAAAGCTAAAGTTATAACATATGGATTTAATACTAAAAGTACAATAACGACATCTAGTGTTGATGACGATGAGTTACTACTGTATATACAACATAGTGTGGTAAATATTAATAATAAGGAAATAGAGCAACAAGAAATTAGTATACAAAAAAATAACATAAAATTATCTGTGAATATTATTATAGGTATAGTTACAACTTTACTATTATATGGAATTTATCCTGTAAAAATATAAAAAAATGGAAAAAATAAACTTTTTATGTAGACAAAACCAAAAAAAGAGAGTATAATAAATCTAGATGATTAAAAATATATTCTAAAACTAGAGCATAATGAATAAGATACAATAGAAAAAATAAAAAAATAGAGGAGGATAAAGATGAATATAAATTATGCTGATAATAACCATTTAGTATTAATGGGAAAGGTAACAAGTGAAAAGAGATTTAGTCACGAAATTTATGGAGAGAGTTTTTACATATTCGACATGGAGGTACCACGTTTAAGTAGTACACAAGACATTATTCCAGTAACTGTATCGGAAAGATTGATACCAGAGGGAACATTAGAAATAGGAAAAAAAGTTTTAATTAAAGGACAGTTTAGATCTTATAATAGTTATGAGAACGAAAAAAACAAATTAATTTTAACAGTATTTGCGAAAGACATATTTTTTGAAGAAGAAATTGAAGAGCAAATAAAAAGAGAAGACAATAAAGAACCAATATCAAATGAAGTAGTCTTGACTGGATATATTTGTAAAAAACCAATTTATAGACAAACACCATTCGGACGAGAAATTTCAGATTTACTATTAGCAGTTAACAGGGCATATAATAAATCAGATTATATTCCAGCAATTGCATGGGGAAGAACAGCAAGATTTTGTCAAAATATAGAAGTTGGAACTGAAGTAAAAGTAACTGGTAGAGTTCAATCAAGAACATATGAGAAAAAGTTTGAAGATGGAACATCAGAAACAAGAGTTGCTTATGAGGTTTCAATAGGTAGTTTAGAAGTAATTAATGAAAAAGATGATTCTATGGAAGAAAAAACGGAAGAGGCAATTTAAATTTATAACAGGCCTAATATTTTCTAAAAGATTCGGTTTAGGAAATATTAGGTCTGTTGTATTATAATTTTTCACAAAAAAACCTCATAGGACATATAATAAAAGGCATATAATAAACTTAGGAGGTATAATATGTTAGATGGAAGATATACATCATCATTAAATACACCTATGGGTGTAATAAATGGAATGATTACATTATCAACAAATGGAAATAATGTTCAAGGAACTGTTGAAATTATGGGAATGAAAAATCAATTTCAAGGAATGAAAACAAAAGAAAACGAATGTGCCTTTAAAGGCAATTTTAATACACCTTTAGGTAATATTAATTATATGGCAACATGTAGTGTTAATAATAATGTTTTGGAATTAATGGCAAATACAAACAAAGGAAATTTTAAAATTAATGGTAAACGTATATAAAATGAATAAAAAATGAAAAAATGCACACCTTATATAAAAAAGATAGGGTGTGTTTTATGAGTGAGAATTTAAAAAAGAAAATTAAGTCAGAAAAAGAAAAGTATGATATAGAATTAGGAGAAGACATAACTAAATATGGTGAATTTATATCATCATATTTTGCATGGATATCACCATCAGAGCAAAAAGAAAGGGCAATAGAACTACAAAATATGACAGATAGGAAAAAAAATAAACAATAAGTGTTTTTACACTTATTGTTTATTTTTTTTGTATATAATTATTTTCTATTTTGTATATTTTTAACTATATAGTAAATCATGCTACCAAAACCAATAAGAGCAATAACTAGGTAAATGATCCAGCCAACATAAGGAATTTGTGTTAATGCCCAAAGAATAAGAGTTGTAGCTATAAAAGTAAGTATAGTTAAATATTTCTTTTCAAATTTGAATTTTTCTTTTAAAGCTAATGTAATTCCAATTGAAGTAATTGTAGAAGCAATTAGCATCATTAATATATATAATCCCAAAATAGCAAGTGCAAGAGGTATACCTACATAAATAAATAATAATATACCAGACACTAATAATGCGATAGCTGATGCAATTGCACCTATTCCTAATACTAAAATAGACTTTGTTCCAATTAAGCTTGGCATTTCTTTTATAAACTTTGGAGCAATTATACTTGCAAGTAAGAAAACAATACAAGCTAAAATTACAACTTGACATGCATTAATTATTTTTGATTTAACTATATCGAAAGTAGATTTTGAAGAAGTGTTTAATTTTGAATAAGTAACATCACCTTCAACATATTCTTTAGATAGTTCTAGTTCTTTTGATGAAGAATAAGTTAAATTACCGTAAACTACAGCACATTCTTCATTGTTAGATGTATCATCAGAATTTTCAGCTACATCTTCTCCTTCAATTTCATTAGTTATTTCATTTTCATTAGTGTTTGCATCCTCATTAGTATCAGAATTATTATCAGCAGTTACAAAATTGAAATTTTTTGCTTTTACGAATGCATTTCGACCAACTCCACCAATAAAATTAAAGGTGTTAGATAATACATGTAAATCTCTAACCATAAAAGAATTATAAGACATATCAATTGTATTTGCAGATGCATATAAATCATTTGCAACACCATTTAAAGATACTTTATCTGCACATATGTATAAAGATTGAATTATATATGCATTTTCATCAAGTGTTACGTTATTTGCTAAAACGTATAAACATCCATTTACTCTACCAGTAATATTTACTGTATCAGCTATAATGTATACATTACCGTCAACGTATTTATCCATTGTTACATCGTTTTCAAATAAATATAAATCTCCACTATAAATTTCAGGTGTTGTTTCAGCTTCTGTTGACTGAGTTTCAGTATTTACTTGATTTTCTGTAGATGTTTCATCATTAGTTGATTCTGGTGTTTCTTCTTGAGTAGTATTTGTTTCGCTAGTAGGTGTAAGCTCTTCATTTTCAGTTGCATAACTAAAAGTCGAAATAATCATAATAAAAGCTATTAATAAACCAGCAATTTTTTTCTTGTTAAACATAAAAATTCCTCCTAATTTGATATTTTATATATGTTTAATATATATAAAATATCAATATTTGTCAATAAAAATTGAGAAAAGTCATATTTTATTAAAGTTATTTTTTTCTTTAGCAGTCTTGCAAAATGATTTGATAGCACAAATATCACATTTGGGTTTTCTTGAATCGCAAGTATTTCTTCCGTGCCAGACAAAGAGATGATTAATATCTTTGAAATAAGTTTTTGGAAATATTTTTAATAAATCTTGTTCAATTTTTTCAGGAATATCCTCATTTGAAAGACCAACTCTATTAGATACTCTTTTTGCATGTGTATCAACAGCAATACCACAAGGCTTACCAAAAGCTTCAAGCATAATAACGTTTGCACTTTTTCTTCCAATTCCAGGAAGACTAGTAAGTTCCTCCATTGTTTGTGGAACTATACCATCAAAATCTGTTAAAATTTTTTTGGCACATGCCTTAATGTTTTTTGCTTTGTTTTTATAAAATCCACAAGGATGGATAAGAGTTTCAAGTTCAGTTAAATTAATATTTGCAAAATCTTCAGGAGTAGAATATTTTGCAAATAAAGCAGGTGTAGTTTTATTTACACGCTCATCAGTGCATTGAGCAGATAACATAACTGCTATTACTAATTCGAATGGAGAATTAAAGTCTAAGCTACAAGTTGCATCAGGATAAGTTTGTTTCAAAGTTTCTATAAATTCTATTATTTCGTTTTTATTTAACTTCATTGTATCACCTTTTTTCAATATTTTAATATAATATAATAAGAATTGGAGGTAAGAGATTATGTTTGGGGTACTAAAAAAAACAATTGGTGTATGTTTTATGGGATTAGGATTAGGTATCTTACTTGTCTTATTACTTCCAATAAGTGGTTGGTTATTTTTAATAGGAATAGCAATTTTAGTGTTAGGTTTTATTTGGCTATCATGTTAAATTAAAAAAGGAGAGTGTTATATATGCAAATAGTTGTTAAAAAAGTGCCAAAATTCTTACGAGGATTTGTAAAACTAATTTTTGGAATAAAAGAATAGGTACATATAATATGTATAAAACAAAAAAGTAGGTGAATCCTACTTTTAACTTATTTTATGCTCTTTTAACTTTTCCTGCACGTAAACATTTAGCACATACACTAATTCTCTTTGGTTGACCATCAACCATAGCTTTTACAGTTCTAAGATTTGGTTTCCAAGTTCTTGATGTTCTTTTACTAATGTGAGAACGAGTAATACTTAATTTATTCCCATGAGATAAAGTTTTTGCACATATTTCACATACTGCCATCTAAAATGCACCTCCTATAATGTTAATAAACTGTCTATCAACTAGTTTATCACATAATTGAAAAAAAAACAAGACTTCAATAAGAAAAAAATAGGGGAAAAATAAAATTTTTTTATAAATATACAAAACAATTGAAAAATACAGCAAAAACTATAGTAGATAATATATAAAAAGAAAATACTACCATGAAAACTGAAAAATAAGTTGACAAATATTTTGTAAATATGTAAAATGAAAGAAGAGGAGGGATACAAATGAGTCTGTTAGATAGGATAAAAGCATTTTTTAAAATTGGAAAGGTAAAGCAAATAGAAGCACCAAAAGAACAAGAATATACGGAAGATACAAATATGAGGGAAGATTTACGAGTAAGTGAATCAGAGCTTGAAGCAGCTAAAGAAAAACAAATGAAAGAAATAAAAAGAGAATTCCAATTAATGTTTGCAGTTAAAAATGTATGTGGAAAAGGTAATAATTTATATGATGAAGATTTACAATATGTATTACAAAATAAATTAAAAGAATATGGATATGAGAACGAATTAAATTTAGACAAATTAGATATGGCTATATTATCTAGAATTAATATGAATTTAAATACCGAACCATCTAGAGTACTATCAGAATATATTAATAATAGTCAAGAGCCATCAAAAAATATTGCTGTGTTAATAAATAATGTAAGAACAAATGCAATAAATGAAGCCAAAAGTTATGGAGATGAACAAATGGCTACGGGATATTTGCCAACTAATGTAGTTTCAAAATTCGAAACTATGATTGAGGAGCAGAATAGACAAAATGAAGAATTAGCAAAATAATCTTATAGAGAGCAAAATAATATTGCTCTCATTTTAAATTTCTGCGTAAAAATAAGCATTCTTCTTGACAAAAACCAAATGATATTATATACAATATATAAAAAAGGATGTTGAATAATATGGTAAAAATAATATTAACACTTGTTGGAGTAATAATAGCATTAGTAGGAACAATTATGGTATTTGATGCTAGATATTTAACAAAGAAATTATTTAGTTTTGGAGATCAAAATGAAGCAACAAGTGGATTAAAAATTTTAGGTTTTTTTATGGCTATTATTGGAGCATTAATAGTGTATTTTAATTTGTAGCTTGACAATTGATAAAAAAGATGTATAATAGAATATATTTAAAAACGAGAAAAAAGAGGAGTAATTTGTACTTACTATTAGGGAGTAGAAATCGTAGACTGAAAGTTTCTATAAGAAAAAGGCAAATGAAGGTAGCTTTTTTGTTAATAGGTTGAAATAGTAGTAAGCCTATTCGTATAAGCCACGTTATAGGCAAATTAAGATATTATAGAAATATAATAAATTAAGGTGGTACCGTGAAGAAAACTTCGCCCTTATATTAGGGACGGAGTTTTTTAGTTTTTAGGGTATCTAAAAGGGGGAGTAAATATGTGTAGTAACAATCATAAGCTAAATGACAGATATAATCCAAAAGATTTTGAAGAAAAATTATATGAAGAATGGGAAAAAAAGGGATATTTTAAACCAAGTAAGGATAAACTTAAAGAAAATTATTGTATTATGATGCCACCACCAAATGTAACTGGTAAATTACACATGGGGCATGCACTGGATGGAACTATACAAGATATTTTAATTCGTTTTAAAAGAATGCAAGGGTTTAGAACTTTATGGCTTCCAGGAACAGATCATGCTTCAATTTCAACAGAGATGAAAGTTGTTGAAAAATTAAGAAAAGAAGGAATAAAAAAAGAAGATTTAGGCAGAGAAAAATTTATAGAACAAGCATGGGATTGGACAAAAGAATATGGAGGGACAATACAAAAACAACAAAGAAAATTGGGATGTTCTTGTGATTGGGAACGTAGTCGATTTACCTTAGATGAAGGAATGTCTGATGCTGTTTTAGAGCAATTTATTAAATTATACGATAAAGGGCTTATTTATAAAGGTAAAAGAATGGTAAACTGGTGTACTAGTTGTAAAACTTCTATATCTGATGCAGAAGTTGAATATCATGAAGAACCATCATTTCTATGGCATATTAAGTATAAAATAAAAGATGAGGATAGATATATTATAGTAGCGACAACAAGACCAGAAACAATGCTTGGTGATACAGCAGTAGCTGTTCATCCAGATGACGAAAGATATCAAGATTTAATTGGAAAAACGTGTATTTTACCTATTATGAATAAAGAGATACCAATAATTGCAGATTCATTTGTAGAAAAAGATTTTGGTACAGGTTGTGTTAAAATAACACCTGCACACGATATGAATGACTATCAAGCAGGATTAAGGCATAACTTAGAGATTATTGAAGTATTTGATGAAAATTTCAAAATGGGAAATCTAGTTCCAGAATATGAAGGAATGGAATTAATTGATGCTCGTAAAAAGATAGTAGAAAAATTAAAGCAATTAGGAGTATTAGAAAAAGAAGAACAATATACACACAATGTTGCAAAATGCGAAAGATGTAAACATACCATTGAACCTAAAATTTCTACACAATGGTTTGTAAAAATGGATAAACTTGCAAAAAGAGCAGCTGATTGTGTAAGAAATGATGAAACAAGGTTTGTACCAAAAAGATATGAAAAACAATATTTCCATTGGCTAGATAATATTCAAGATTGGTGTATTTCACGTCAATTATGGTGGGGGCATAGAATTCCAGCATATTATTGTAAGGAATGTGGAGAAATACATGTTGCAAAAGAAATGCCAGAACAATGTGCAAAATGTGGTAGCAAAAATTTAGAACAAGATCCAGATACATTAGATACATGGTTTAGTTCAGCATTATGGCCATTTTCAACACTTGGTTGGCCAAATACTAATAGTGAAGATTACAGAGAATTTTATCCAACAAATGTACTTGTAACAGGTTTTGATATCATTACTTTTTGGGTATCTAGAATGATGACACAAGGATTAGAATTTACAAATAGACCACCATTTAAAGATGTTTTAATACATGGAATAGTGCGTGATAGTCAAGGAAGAAAGATGTCTAAAACATTGGGAAACGGCATAGATCCATTAGATGTTATAGATGAATATGGAGCTGATGCGCTAAGATTTTCAGTTATATCTGGAACAACTATGGGAAATGATATAAGATATCTCCCAGAAAAAATAGAACAAGCATCAAATTTTGCAAACAAAATTTGGAATGCTGCAAAATTTATTACTATGAACTTTGTAGAAGATGATGAAATAATAAACTTCGAAAAGGAAAATAAGGATGCAAAAACTGGGCTATATAAAAGTGAAAGCTTAAGAATAGAGGATAGATGGATTTTAAATAAATTAGATAAATTAATAGAAACTGTCACAAAAAATATAGAAGATTATGATTTGGGCATAGCATTAGATAATATATATAATTTTATTTGGAATGAATTTTGTGATTGGTATATTGAAATGGCAAAATCAAGACTATATAGTGAAGATATTAAGGAAAAGATACAAGTATGTTTTGTGCTAAATTATGTGTTTGGAGATAGTTTAAAGTTATTACATCCATTTATGCCATTTATTACGTCTGAAATTTATGGAAAACTTATAAATTACGATGATAAAGATTTAATGGTATCAAGCTTTCCAAAAATTAAAAAGAGAGTAGAATATGATGAGAAACAAGATTTTATTGAAAATATAAAAAATGTTATTGTTCAAATACGTAATATAAGAGCAAATATGAATGTACATCCATCAAAAAAATCAAAGTTAATTTTTGTGACAGAGGATAACCAAAGATATATAGAGCAATCAAAAAATTTTATTGAGAAGTTAGGGTTTGCAAATGAAATTGTAATACAAGAAGATAAACAAAATATTCCTAAAAATGCAATAAGCATTTTAACAGATGAGTTAGAAGTATTTATTCCATTTGAAGAATTAGTGGATATTAAAGAGGAGAAAGAACGTTTAGAAAAAGAAAAAGAGCGTTTGGAAAAAGAGGTAGAAAGAGCTAAAAAAATGTTATCAAATCCAGGATTTGTTTCAAAAGCTCCAGCAGAAAAAATAAATGAAGAAAAAGAAAAACTTACTAAATATGAAGAGATGCTTGAAAATACAGTAGAAAGAATAAAGAATTTATAATGTGTACATTTATTTAAAAACTATTGAAAAAAATATTGCTTTGTGATATAAGTTAGATAGTAATTTTACAATTTATATAGAAAGATAATTTTATGAAAAACATTAAAGATTATAATTTAGAAGAATTAAAAGAAGAATTTATAAAATTAGGAGAAAAGCCATATCGAGCAGAGCAGGTGTTTAAATGGATATATACAACTGATATTACGAGTTTTGATGATATGACTAATCTATCACTTGATTTACGAAAAAAATTAAAAGAAGAATTTTCAATTTGTAATTATCGGTATTTTAAGAAAGCAAGAATCACAAGATGGAACAATAAAATATTTATTTGATGTACTAGATGGAAATGCGATCGAGACTGTTCTTATGAGTTACCACCATGGCTACAGTATATGTGTATCGTCACAAATTGGGTGTAAAATGGGGTGCAGATTTTGTGCTTCAACAGGTATACCATTTGTTAGAAATTTAACGTCTGGGGAAATCGTGGAGCAAATATTAGCAGTGCAGAAAGATGCAAAAGTAAAAATATCTAATGTTGTATTTATGGGAATTGGAGAACCATTTGATAATTATGATAATGTAATGAATGCTATTAGAATTATCAATAATCAAAAGGGCTTAAATATAGGAGCTCGTCATATTAGTGTATCAACTAGTGGAATTGTTCCTAAAATTTATGATTTTGCAAATGAAGATTTACAATGTACTTTATCTATATCATTACATGCAACAACCGATGAAAAAAGAAGTGAAATGATGCCAATCAATAAAAAATACAATATAGATGAAGTAATTAAGGCTTGTAAGGATTATATAGCAAAAACAAATAAAAGGATATCTTTTGAATATGCATTAGCTAAAGACAATAATGAATCATTGGAAGATGCCAAAAGATTAGTGAAATTATTAAAAGGTATGTTATGTCATGTTAATTTGATACCAATAAATAAGATTGAAAATGGGAAATATACAAAATCTACAAATGAAAATATAATGAGGTTTAGAGATTATCTAAATGATAATGGAATTGTGGCTACAATAAGAAGAGAGTTAGGTTCTGATATTGAAGCAGCATGTGGACAATTAAGGAGACAGAACTTAAAGTAATAGGAGGAATAATGAAAGTTTTTGCAAGTTCAGATGTAGGAAAAGCAAGAGAGACTAATGAAGATTTTTATTATATTACAAGCGATGATGAATTTCCGAAGATATATGTCTTAGCAGATGGTATGGGAGGATATAAAGGAGGAGAAATTGCAAGTAAGCTTGCAACATTTTCCGTAAAAGGATATATAGAATCAAATTTTAATACAATAGAGCATGATAAAGAAAATATATTAAATTTAATAAAAAGTGCTATGGAATATGCGAATATGGTTGTATATGAGAAGGCAAAAGAAAATCCAGAATTAGAAAATATGGGTACTACTTTGGAAGTTTGCTTAATATATAATAATAAGGCATTTATAGGACACGTTGGAGATAGTCGAATTTATAGAATCCGAAAAGAGTTTATTAGAAAATTAACTCAAGATCATAGTTACGTTCAAGAATTAGTAAAGGATGGAACGATTACGAAAGAAGAAGCTAATAATCATCCAAAGAAGAATATGATTATGAAAGCAATCGGATGTACACCATTTGTAGAACCAGATGTCTTAGTGAAAGGTTTTTTGAAAGGTGATATAATTGTAATTTGTTCAGATGGATTAACAAATATGGTTAGTGAGCAAGAAATATATGATATAGTTACTACTAATAAAATAGAACCAAGTTTTAATTTAGTAAATAAAGCAAATGATATGGGTGGATATGATAATATTACGGTTATTGTAATTAATAATGATTATTAAATTTGAAAAAAACCAATGAAATTAGAAATTCAGGGAGAGATGAATTATGAATTTAGAAGGTAGATTAATAGCAAATAGATATGAAATAATAGAAAAAATAGGAAATGGTGGAATGGCGACCGTATATAAGGCACAAGATAAAATGCTAAATCGCTATGTAGCAGTTAAAATTTTAAGAGATGAATTCACAACTGATCAAGAATTTATAAAAAGATTTAATTCAGAAGCACAAGCAGTTGCTAGTTTAACTGATCCTAACATTGTAGCTGTATATGATGTAGGAAATGAAGGTAATCTATATTATATTGTTATGGAGTTAGTACAAGGAAAAACATTAAAAGAAGTCATACAAGAAGAAGGAAGAATTTCATGGAAATGGTCATTAAAGGTTGCAATTCAAATTGCTCAAGCTTTAGATGCAGCACATAAGAATAATATTATTCATAGAGATATTAAACCACATAATATAATTATAACAGAAGAGGGGGTAGCAAAAGTTACAGATTTTGGAATTGCAAAAGCAGTTTCTAATTCTACTATAACAGCATTTGGAACAACTCTTGGCTCTGTACATTATTTCTCACCAGAACATGCAAGGGGAGGATATACAGATGCAAAATCAGATTTATATTCATTAGGAGTAGTTATGTATGAAATGTTAACAGGAAAAGTACCATTTGATGCAGATACTCCAGTTTCTATAGCATTAATGCATATGCAAGAAAAACCAGTAGAACCTATTGAGCTAAATCCTAATATACCTACGTCTGTTAATAAAATTGTAGTTAAAGCTATGCAAAAAGATGCAAATTTAAGATATCAAAGTGCACAGGAATTATTAAGAGATTTGAATATGGCACTAAAAAATCCAGAGGGAAATTTTGTGTTTATGAAAGATACTGAAAATGATTATCCAACACAAAGGATACCAACAATGCAAGATGCTGAAATTTCAGAAGACTCAGATGTTAAGGAAGAAAAAGGTTTAAAAAAATTTATAAAAAAACATAAGGTATTTTCGGCTATAACAGGTGCTATTATATTATTTGTTTTAACTATATTAGTTACATACTATGGATTAAAATTAACAGCTGTAAAAGACGTGCAAATACCAAGTGTAGTAGGATTAACGCAAGAGGAAGCAAAGAATAAGATAGAAGAGGAAAATCTTGTATACGTTGAATTAGAACCTCAATTTAGTCCAGATGTACCAGAAGGAAGTATAATTAGTCAAGATCCTGCATATATAGACAACTATAAAATAAAAGAAAAGTCAGAAATAAAAGTAGTCATTAGTAAAGGGCAAGAACTTACCACTGTTCCAAAAGTAGTAGGAGAAGAAAAAGAACAAGCAATTTCTATGTTAGAAGAGGCAAACTTAATTGCAGAAGTTATAGAAGAAAATAATGAGAAAGTAGAAGCAGGTATTGTTGTTAGCCAAGAGACAAAAGAAAATACTCAAGTAAATGCTGGAGAAACAGTAAAAATACATGTTAGTTTAGGTATAGAACAAGTTAGTATGCCATACATTATTGGAAAAAGTGAAGCAGAAGCGAGAAAAGAAATCGAAGACAATAAGTTGAAAGTAAAACAAGTTATTTATGAGGAAGATAAAACAAAAGAAGATGGAAAAGTTCTAAAACAAGATAAAGAAGCTGGTTCTACATTAAATGTAGGAACTGGGGTTACTATTACTGTTAATAAAATTGAACAAATTAAAACAGGAAAAGTAAGGATTGATTTAAGATCATTAACAGGAGGATATAGCGAAAAAGAAGGAAATACAGTAAATAAAGAAAATAAAAATGTTGATGTAATGGTAAAAGTGGGAGATGATGATATTGTTTTCCAAGGTGAAAAATCTAAAAATGACACTTTTGAAGTTGAAGTAAGTGGAATAGGAACTATAACTGTAAAAGTATATATTGATGGTGTTTTAGGAAATAGACAAAAACAATTAAACTTGAATTCAACGAATCAAATTGTTTTTGAATAAGTTTGGTGCATAAAAATAAATTAAATAGGGCAGATTACAAAGTCTGCCTGACATATTGGGGTGTAGCCAAGTGGTAAGGCAGATGGCTCTGACCCATCGATGCGTAGGTTCGAACCCTACCACCCCAGCCAGTATGAGT
>CANQZT010000017.1 GCA_947628335.1 uncultured Clostridia bacterium
ATTTCATTAGGTGATTAGTGTGAAAATTAAACAAATAATTTCAATTGTATTAGTTATTTTTTGGATGATTACGGTATTTAAATTTTCGAATCAACAAGGAAGTAGTTCAAGTGGAATTAGTAAAAAAGTTTCAATGAAAATTGTTGAAATATGCGATATACAAAATAAAATGTCGCAAGAACAAAAAATTGAAACATCAGAAAAAATAGAACCATTTATTAGAAAGTTAGCACATTACATAATTTATATTATTGGAGGAATCCTAATATTAAATTGTTTATGTGTGTTAAATGTTAAATATAAAAATGCAGTAATCATTGCAATGATTATAGGTGTAGCTTATGCTACAAGCGATGAAATACATCAGCTTTTTGTAGGTGGAAGAAGTGGAAGAGTAGTAGATGTTGTAATAGATTCAATAGGTATATGTACAGGAATTGTTATGTATAGACTTGTTCAAAAAATATTAAAAGATAGGCAGATATCATAGAGGAGGAAAAAAGATGACTATAGAACAAAATTTATCACCTATAGATAACAAGATTATAGAAAAAAGTATAGATAATAGAATAACAAAGATAAAAATTAGACATGCAATTAGTGGAGCAATTAAAAAAACAATAGATATATTAGCAGGCATTGTTGGATGTGTATTACTTATACCAATTACAATATTTGTAATTATATGTAATATTATTTGTAAGGATAATGGCCCAATATTTTTTAAACAAAAACGAATTGGAAAAGATGGCAAAATTTTTACAATGTATAAATTTAGAACAATGGTAATAGGTGCTGAAGATATATTAAAAAAACATATAGAAGAGCAAACTGAAATAGGTATGGAATATATTAAACACAAAAAAATTAAAAATGATCCTAGAATTACAAAAGTAGGTAAAATTTTAAGAAAAACAAGCTTAGATGAATTCCCACAATTTATTAATGTTTTATGTGGTAAGATGAGCTTAGTAGGACCTAGACCATATTTGCCGATTGAAAAAGAGGATATGGGGGAGTATTATTCGTATATTATACAAATGAAACCAGGAATAACAGGCCCTTGGCAAGTTGCTGGAAGAAATGAATTAGATTTTCACAATAGATTAGAATTAGATAAAGACTACTGTGTTAGAAGAGGAAATAGAAGAGATATAAAAATATTATTAAAAACAATAGAGAAAGTTGTAAAAAAAGAAGGAGCAATTTGAAATGGAAAAAAAACTCTGTGCACTGATTATGGCTGGAGGTAAAGGAACTAGATTTTGGCCAAAATCAACAGAAGAAAAACCAAAACAATTTTTAAAATTAATCGGTGAAAAAACGATGTTACAAATGACAGTAGATAGGGTAAAAAAGTATATACCAATAGAAAGGATATTTATTGTAACTTGTCTAAAATATGTTGAGTTAGTAAAAGAGCAAATACCAGAAATATCAGATAAAAATCTTATAATAGAGCCAGTAGGAAGAAATACGGCACCTTGTATTTTACTTGCATCAACGTACATAAAACAAATATATGAAAATGTTAATATTGCAGTACTACCATCTGATCATATTATTGATAAAGAAGATGAGTTTTGCAATATTTTAAGGGATGCTAATGAAGCACTCAATACCAATATAAATGGTATTATAACTATAGGAATTAAACCTAATAGACCAGAAACGGGATATGGCTATATAGAGTTTTCTAATAAAACAGAATATGTTAATTATAGACCAATTATTAAAGTAAATAGGTTTGTAGAAAAACCCAATATTGAAAAAGCACGGAGAATATTTGAAAAGTGGAAGATATTTATGGAATGCAGGAATGTTTATATTTAATATTAATTATTTGTTAAATGTAATGAAAGATAATTTAAATACTTCTTATGAATTACTCAATAACCTGCCATCTATTAATTCAGAAGAATATATGAAAAAATTAAAAGAAGAATATCCAAAATGTGAGTCAATATCAATTGATTATGCAGTAATGGAAAAATCAAAAGATATATATGTAATACCAGGTGATTTTGGTTGGGATGATGTAGGTACATGGAATGCTTTAGAGCGCTATATAGAAAAAGATGAAAATCTGAATGTATCAAAGGGAAATGTTGAATTTTGCAATACGAATAATTGTGTAGTATATGGAGAAAACAAAAGAATAATATTTTTAGATTTAGACAATGTATTTTTTGCAGAAGGTGAAGATACGATTATTGTAAGTAAAAAAGATAGTATGAATAAAGTAAAAAATTTTAGAAAATAAAGTTAAGGAGCTTACTATGAAGATAGCAATAGTGCATGATTGGCTTACAAATATGGGGGGAGCAGAACAAGTAATTATTAATTTTAAAGAAATTTATCCAAATGCTCCAATATATACAACTTTTTATAATCCCAATAATTTAGATGAAAAATTAAGAAATATAGATGTAAAAACTAGCTTTTTACAAAAAAAGAAAATGGTAACAAATCATAAAAAATATTTCCCATTAATGCCATTAGCATTTGAAAATTTTAATTTAAATGAATATGATGTAATTCTTAGTAGTAGTAGTTCATGTGCAAAAGGAGTTATTACAAAACCAGATAGTGTGCATGTATGTTATTGCCATACACCTATGCGTTATGCATGGGAATTAAGAGATGATTATATACAAGGAGCAGGGAAAATAAAACGAAAGTTCATAAAAATCCTATTACATTATATGAGAATATGGGATTTGGCATCAGCAAGTAGAGTAGATTATTTTATTGCCAATTCTACGGCAGTACAAAAGAGAATAAAAAAACATTATAAAAGAGATTCAATAGTAATAAATCCTCCTGTAAGGTGCGACAAGTTTAATATATCAAATACAGATGGAGATTACTATTTTATTGTTTCTAGACTAGTAGGTTATAAAAGATTTGATATAGCAGTTCAAGCTTGTAAAGAGCTTGGAAAAAAATTAATTATTGTAGGTGATGGACCAGAAAGAAAAAAGCTAGAGAAAATGGCAGATAATAACGTTATTTTTTTAGGGAAACAATCTGATGAAGTAGTACAAAAATATATGTCAGAATGTAAGGCACTACTTTTTCCAGGAGAGGAAGATTTTGGAATTGTTCCAGTAGAAGCACAAGCATGCCGGAAGACCTGTTATTGCTTATGGTAAAGGTGGGGTTTTAGATTCTGTTATTGATGGAAAGACAGGTGTATTTTTTAAAGAACAATCCGTAGAAGAGTTAAAAAAAGCTATAAATAAATTTGAAACAATGACATTTAATAAACAGGAAATACGTAAACACGCTTTAAAATTTGATGAAAAGGTTTTTAGAGAAAAAATAAGAATGTATATTGAAGAAGTGAGTGAAAAATAAAAATGATTTATATTAATGGAAGGTTTTTGACTCAAAAGATAACAGGGGTACAAAGATATGCCATAGAAGTAGTAAAAGCATTAGATAATATGGATCTAAAAGAAGATGTAATAATATTACATCCTAAAAATGTATTAAAAAAATTAGAACTTAAAAATATAAAAATGTGTCAAATAGGAAAATGGACAGGTCATTTATGGGAACAAATATCATTACCTTTGTACATCTTAAAACACAATCGAAAAGCAAAATTGCTAAATTTTTGTAATTTAGCACCAATATTATTTCCAAGCTATGTTGTTATACATGATATATCCTTTAAAACATATTCAAAGCATTTAGATTGGAAATTTGTTTTTTGGTATAAATTTGTTACTAAAGTTAATGTAAAGAGGTATAAACATATTTTTACTGTAAGTGAATTTTCAAAAAAAGAAATAATAAATAATTATAATATACAGAATGAAAAAATTACTGTTACATATAATTCAGCAGATCACATAAAAAATATTGAGCCAGACAACAAGATAATAAAAAAATTAAATTTAATAAATAAAGATTTTATATTTTCGTTAGGCAGTAAAAGCGCTCATAAAAATTATAGCTTTATAGTAGAGTGTTCAAAAAGAAATAAGAATTTGTTATTTGTAATAACAGGCAATGAAAATAATAAAGTATTTAAGAGTACAGAGAATAAAGATCAAAACAATTTAATTTATACAGGATATTTAACTGATAATGAAATAGTAGCTTTATATAAAAATTGCAAAGCTTTTTTATATCCATCTTTATATGAAGGTTTTGGTATACCACCATTAGAAGCATTAACAGTTGGATGTAAAAATGTATTATTATCAGATATAGAAGTGTTTAAAGAAATTTATGGAGAGAGTGTTCATTATATAAATTTAAAAGATAATAATTGTTATAAGATAGATAGTATGCTTAATGAGCAATGTAAACAAATTAATGGTGACAAATATTCATGGAACGAAGTTACAAGGAAAATATTAAATATTATAGTATAGGAGGAAATAATGAAAATTGAGTATAAATATAGAAATTCTATAGCAATATTATTTTTTATATTTTTTACTACTCCAATCTTGTCTCCTGCCATAAATGAAAGTACTATATATATAAATTGGTTTATTCCTTTATTAGATTTTAATTTTATAAAATATGCTATAAATTTAAAATATGAGAAAAAAAGTATATGTATATTGCTAATATTATTAACATTGCTCGTTTTAACGGGAAAATTGACTGTACTTATTAAGCTAATTTTTTTAATTGAAACAATATTATATATGTTTTATTGTAAAAGAAATGGAATGTTTTCTTTTTTATATTTAGGTATAAATATTAATATTGTAATAGGAATTGTACAATTTATTTTATACTATATAAATCCAGTATTGTCACAATTGATAGGACCAACTAATATTTCACAAACACTTTGGGGGCCATATGCAACTGAAACATTAACAAATTTTTATGCTATTTTTAAGTTAGTGAGAATTTCTGGTTGGTCTAGAGAAGCAGGTTTTTTTGCTTCATTATTAACAATAGCTTTTATTTTCTATTTAACAGATAAAGAGAAAAAACATAGAGTATATCAATATGTCTTTTTTGCAATTGGATATATTATATCTTTTTCTAAGGTAAGTTTTATTTTAATTTTTATTATATTTTTAATTTTAATAGAAAAGTATTTAAATAAGATACCATACTATATAGCTGTAATACGGAACAGTGGTTGCTTTAATAGGAGTATCAAATTATTTAGAAAACAATAATTTCTATACAAAACAGAATGAATCATTAACTCACAGACTCTCTGGATATAGTATAATTGGTGACTTAAATACTGACGAGTTAATATTTGGAGTAGATAAAATAGAAAATCTTAATGTAGATTTAATACAAAAACATGAATATTTAAAAAATATATATAATTTAGAAGAATTCTGTGGAATTGCTAATTTAATTGTGCATTATGGAGTAATTATTTCTATTATATTTATAATTATGCTTAAAACATTTAAATTTCAGACAACAGATTTTTTAATACTAACTGTAGGAACAGTAACAGTAAATTATTTTACTTCTACATCTTTTGTAGTATTAATCTATTTCTTATGCATATATCGAATTCAAAAAAGACAAGAAAACATGAAGCTATTAGATAATCCTAATGAAATAAGCAATAAAAACATGAAAGGAGATTATCGTATGCAAATTGGAATTGATGCAAGAGGTCTAAATGAAAAAAGAGCAGGTATAGGTACTTATATATACGAAATAATAAAAAAGATGAATGAAAATAATGATAGCAATGAATATTATTTGTATTCTAATAAAAAAATAAATATTGATTTTATATTAAATGATAATTGGCATGTTCATGAACAAAAAGCGAAAATAGGGACTATTTGGCTACGATATATTTTACCAAAGCAATTACAAAAAGATGGAATAGATGTTTTTTGGGGAACACAACATTGTGTACCAAAACGAAATAAGTATACAGAAAATATAAAATATATTTTAACGATACATGATTTAGCAATTATTAAGTTTAAAAACATTGGAGAAAAATATAATACAATAATCCAAAAAACATTTTTAAAAAGGTCATGTAAAGAATCAAATAAAATAATAGCAGTTTCGGAATCAACAAAAAAAGATTTAATTGATATTTTATCTATTGAACCTGATAAAATTGATGTAATATATGAGGGTGTTTGTGAGAGTAAGTTAATAAAAGTAGAAGAAGAAATTAAGAAAAAGATAATAGAAAAATATAATCTGAAAAAGTCTGGTTTTATTCTTTTTTTAAGTACGATTGAGCCAAGAAAAAATTTAGATACTATTATTAAAGCTTTTGAAGTTTATAAAGATGAAAATAAAAATAATTTAAAGTTTGTTATAGCTGGTAAGTATGGATGGAAATACAAAAATACAATAGAATTAATAGAAAAATCTAAATATAAAGAAGATATAATTTTAACAGGTTATATAACAGATGAAGAAAAGCAATTTTTTTATGAAAATTGTAATGTGTTTATATATACATCTATTTATGAAGGATTTGGTCTACCAATATTAGAGGCGATGCAAAAAGGAACTTTGGTAATAACAAGTAATGTTTCTTCTATGCCAGAAGTTGGAGGAAATATACCATTTTACTTAAATAATGTTTATAGTGAAAATGAATTAGCTAACCTTATAAAAGAAGTATGTAATTTAAGTGATGAAATGAAAAATAAAAGAATTGAGCAAGGAAAAATTCAAGCTAGAAAGTTTACATGGGAAAAATGCACGAAACAAATGATTGAAGAATTAAAAAATATTAATTAGGAGATAAAAAATGAATATTATGCTTGTAAATACATTCTATTATCCTAATATGATAGGAGGAACTGAACATAGTATAAAATTATTAGCAGAAGGATTGGTAAGAAATGGAAATAATGTAGCAATATATACAATAGATTCAAAAGGTAATGGTATAGAGAAAGAAAATATAAATGGTGTTTGTGTTTATAGAAGTACAGGGGGAAAGTTTAATTTAAAAGCTAGACAAGAAAATACAAGAAACTATTATATAAAAATAAAAAATATATTAGTAGAAATGAATAACAGAAGTATAAGGGCTGAATTTAACAATGTAATTAAAGAATTTAGACCTGATATAATTCATACTAATAACTTATATGGAATTTCGGCAATTGTATGGGAAATAGCTAATAAAAATAATATACCAATTGTTCATACCATAAGAGATTATTGGATATTAAATCCAATAGAAAATGAAAAAAATAATTATAATTTGATTGAGAAGTTGAGAATAAAAATTCAACATAAAATATATGGAAGAAAATCTAAGCTTGTAAATTATGTAACTTCACCATCAAAGTTTACATTAAATAGGCTAATAGATGAAAAATATTTTATGATGACAAAAAGAAAAGTTGTTTATAATGCTATTAACTTAGATATAAAAGAAACAAAAAAATACATAGCAACAAGAAGGAAAAAGAAAAATAGTGAAATTAATTTTATATTTGTAGGAGCTCTAACAAAAAACAAAGGAATAGATATGCTTCTTAAAGCTTTTTGTAAAATTAAGGATGAAAATATTAAGCTAAATATTTTTGGAAGAGGAAATTTAGAATGGTTGGTAAAAGAATATATTCAAAAAGATAAGAGAATTAATTATTATGGTCAGGTTGATTCTATAAAGCTAAAAGAGGAATGGTTGCATAATGATGTTGCAATTGTACCATCGATTTGGGAAGAGCCTTTTGGAAGAGTTGTAATAGAGGCTAATCAATTTGGATTACCAGTTATAGGCTCAAATAAGGGTGGAATATTAGAAATATTAGAAAATATAAAGACAGGTGAAATCTATAGTTTTGATAATGAAGAAGAATTAAAGAATAAAATATTAAAATTTTCTAACCTAGAGGTAGTAAAAGATTATTATGATAATATAGAAAAAAATATAGATCAATATTCGATTAATATACAAGTTAGTGAATTTTTGACAATATACAAAAGTAGTTTAAGAAATAATAAAAATGATTAAAGTAAAAAATGGAGAAACATTATGGAAAAAGAGTTGATAAGTATAATTATACCAATATATAACAGAGATATAAAACTGTTAAATAGAGCAATTGATAGTATAAAATGTCAAACATATTCTAAATACGAAATAATTGTGGTAGATGATAATGATGTACATACTAAAAATCATGAAGAAATAAAAGCTTATGAAGAAGAGATAAAAAAGGAAATACCAATTAAATTTATATATCACAATATTAATAAAGGAGCTAATGCTGCACGAAATACAGGAATTAACAATTCGAAAGGAGAATTATTAGCTTTTTTAGATAGTGATGATGTGTGGAATGAGAATTATTTAGAAGAAATGCACTTAGAAATAAATAAGGGAAATAATGTAGGAGCTTGTTATTCAGGATATTGGATTATTAATGATAAGAAAAAAATTAAAGTAAATTGCAATGGGAAAAAAGGAAATATATTTTATAATGAAATAATATTAGATAGGGTAAGTCCGACATCGTGTGTAGTCATAAAGAAAGAATGTTTAGAAAAATCAGGTATGTTTGATGAAAAAATGCCTGCAAGACAAGATTATGATATGTGGATTAGAATTGCAAGGAATTATTCATTTACAACAATACAAAAACCACTTGTAAAAGTATATAGAAATGGGAATGAAAGCATAAGTTCTAGCTATACAAGAAGGATACAAGGAACTAAAATGGTATATAGCAAGATATTTAATATGTTAACTGAAGATGAACTGAAAAAATATAAAAAGTCAATTAAATGGGGCGAATTTAAGACATATGGAGAAATATACATAGAAAATGGAATGTATAAAGAAACATGTAAATGTTTTCAAGAAGCTATTAAATATAAATTTGATATTAGAATTTTAGTAAAACTTATATTAATAAAGTTAAATTTATATACTTTTTTAAAGAATGTAAATTTAACTAAAATATGGAGAAGAAGGTGAAATAATGTATAATATAGCTATAGCTGGAACAGGATATGTAGGTTTAGTTTCAGGAGTTTGTTTTGCAGAAAAAGGTCAACAAGTAATATGTGTTGATATTGATGAACAAAAAGTAAACAAAATGAAATCTGGAATATCTCCAATATATGAGGAGAAGTTACAAGAATTAATGAATAAAAATTACAAAGAAGGTAGAATTAATTATACTACAGATTATAAAAGTGCTTATAAAGATGCTGATTTTGTTTTTATAGGAGTAGGAACGCCAGAAAAAATAGATGGCTCAGCAAATTTGGATTATGTATATGAGGTTGCTAAGCAGATTGCTGAATCTGTAGAAAAAGATTGTGTAGTAGTAATAAAGTCTACAGTGCCAATTGGGACAAATGATAGTGTTGAACAATACATAAAAGAAAATTTAAAGCATGATGTAAAGATAGATGTTGCAAGTAATCCAGAGTTTTTATCACAGGGAACAGCAGTTAAAGATACTTTAAATGCATCAAGGATAGTAATTGGGACAGAAAATAAACAAACGGAAGAAAAAATGTTAAATTTATATAATAATTTTGATTTGCCAATTGTAACAACTAATAGAAGAAGTGCAGAAATGATAAAGTATGCGTCTAATGATTTTTTAGCTTTAAAAGTTAGCTTTATCAACGATATTGCAAATTTGTGCGAAATAGTTGGTGCTGATATTGAAGATGTATCAAAAGGGATGAGTTATGATAAGAGAATTGGAGATAAATTTTTAAAGGCTGGTTGTGGATATGGAGGAAGTTGTTTTCCAAAAGATACAAAGGCGCTACATTTTTTGGCTCAGCAAGAAGGATATGAATTAAAAACAGTTAAATCAGCTATAGAGGTAAACAAAGAACAAAAACTTAAACTGATAAGAAAAGCAAGAAAAAAATTCAAGACATTTAAAGGTATAAATATTGCAATATTAGGTTTGACTTTTAAAGCTGGGACAGATGATTTAAGAGAAGCACCATCTCTTGAAAATATACCTATTTTTATAGAGGAGGGGGCAAATATAAAAGCTTATGATCCAGCAGGGATGGACAACTTTAAGAAAAAATATCCAACTCAAGTAGCATATATGAATTCACCACAAGAAGCTTTACAAAATGCAGATATTTGTTTTATATTTACAGATTGGGATGAAATAAAGAGGGTAAAACCAGAAGAATATGGAAAATTGATGAAGACACCTATAATTTATGATGGAAGAAATATATATAATTTAGATGAAATGAAAGAGTATGAATATTATTCAATTGGGAGGTAATGTATGTTAAATTGTATATATAAATTTAGTTTTTCTATAAAAAATCAAAAAGGAATAATAATGAAAATAAAGAATAAATGGAATGTTTTATTAGGAAAAATAGTGAATTTGTATATGCCAATATATTATAAAATTTTTAAATCATCTAGTTACGGGTTAAATGAAAATGTGCGAGAAGAGAAAGTTTTAATATCTCTTACAACTATACCAAGTCGAATAACACAGTTAAAAATATGTTTAGAAACATTAATGAGACAAACTTTTAAACCTGATAAGATATTACTTTGGGTGGATGAAGAGAAATTTGATAAGGAAGAAATTGTAGATTTTCTAATGGATTACATCAAAAGAGGATTAGAGATAAAATTTTGTAAAGATATAAAAGTACATACAAAATATTATTATGCAATGAGAGATTATAAAGATTATATAATTATAACTGTAGATGATGATTGCTATTATCCAGAAAATTTGGTGAAGAATTTAATAAATGAATATAAAAAAGATAAAAATTCAGTTATTTGTTATAGAGCACATAAAATTACGTTAAATGAAGAAGGAAAAATAAATAAATATTTAGATTGGATTTGGTGCTCTCCTGGAATGAAAGAAGGAAGACTTTTACTGCCTACGGGTGTTGGAGGTGTGTTATATCCAATCAACATTTTTGGAGAGGAAGTATTTAATAAGGAGTTATTCCTGAATTTATGTAGTCAACAAGATGATTTATGGCTTAAAATTATGGAATTAATATATAATATAAATATTAGAAAGGTGAATTTATATACTAAGGACTGGTTTATTGTAAAAGGAACTCAAAATGTTCGATTAAGCTGTGGTAATGTAGATAATGGAAAAAATGATGAATCTATGGATAAACTTATTAAACATTATAAAATAAAAATGTAAAAGATAAATTAGGTGATGAATATGAAAAACAAGATAATGTTATATCCTTGTAAACAATCTAAGTATAATCTATATATAAATAACCTATATAAAACAATTTGCAATGAGTATGAAGTTATATCATATGATGAGATAAAAAAAGGATTAAGAGAAATGTTATCAGCTGATGTGTATCATTTGAACTGGTATGAAAATATATCAAATGATAATAAATTAAAAATGCAATTAACATTATTTAAAAGGAAAATATTTATATATATTCTTAAGTTTTTTAAGAAAAAAATAGTATGGACTGTTCATAATAATTTACCTCATGAGTTAAATGAAAAAGTAAATATAAAAAAATTTATTAAATTTATTGCTAAAAAGTCAGACAAAATTCATATTATGTGTAAAGAAACATTAAACAATGATTATATAAAGAAATATAAAGAAAAGATTGTATTAATACCACATGGTGATTATATTAATAATTATGGGCATTTGGGTATTGATATTAAACAAAAGTACAAAATAGAAAGAAATAAGAAAATTATTCTTTTTTCAGGAATGATTAGGAAATATAAAAATATAGAATTATTATTGGAGGCATTTGAAAAATCTGAACTGGAGAAATCAAATTTTGTATTATTGATTTGTGGATTATGTTCAGACGAAAACTACAAAGTTGAACTAACAAATATGAAGCATAATGAAAATATAAAAATGAATTTCAACTTTATAAGGAATGAAGAAATGGCAGACTATTTGGAACAATGCGAAATATTAGTAGCACCGTATGATAAAACAAGTTCGTTGAATTCTGGGACATTAATTATGGCAATGTCATACAAAAAAAGCTTTATATGTCCATTAATAGGTGCAGTAAAAGATATTGAAAAATATGATGAAATATTATATACATATGATTATGACAAGAATGAAGATCATCTAGAAAAATTGATAGAAACATTAAAAAAAGTTGGTCAAGATGTATCTATGGATAATAGTGTTCTAAAGAAAAAAGGAAAATTGGCATATGAGTACATAAAAAATAATCAAACTTGGGAAATAAGAAAAAACGATTGGATAAATTTATATAAATTTTAAGTAATTTATAAGAAAGGAGAGGCTGATTAATTTATCAGCAGATAAAAATGAGAACAACAAATGCAATGAAAAATGCAAGTATTTCACTAATATATTACTTTATTAATACTTTTTTTGCATTTTTATCAAAAAGTTTGTTAATAAAGTATATTGGTATTGAATATTCTGGTTTGAATTCGTTACTTACAAATGTTATAGGTATGTTAAATATTGCAGAATTAGGGTTATCATCTGCTGTTGGTTACACATTATATAAACCATTAATAGAAAATGACTACAAAAGAATAAATGAAATTTTATGCTTATATAAATACTTATATAGAATTGTAGCAAGTGTAGTTTTTATATTTGGTCTATTTATAACTGTTTTTATTAATTTTTTTGTAAATTCAACTATAAATATAGGTGAAGTTCGAATTGTATTTTTATTATATCTATTGGCAACAGTAGTATCGTATTTACTAACTTTTTTGAATGTTTTACCAATTGCAGATCAAAAAAATTATTTAGTAGTTACTATACAAAACAATGGAAAAATATTTAAGAATATTTTACAAATAATTTCAATTGCTATAACTAGAAATTATTATGTATGGCTTATTATTGAGATATTGGCTAGTATTGTTATTTATGCATATACTAATTATATAATAAGAAAGAAGTATCCATTATATAAAAAAGATAATTCAAACAGCTTTAGAGATTTGATAAAAAAATATCATGATATAGTAAAAAAAGCAAAGAACTTATTCTTTCATAAAATAGGAGGATTATTTGTATACCAAACGGATAACATTCTAATATCATACTTTGGAACATTAACTGATGTTGGAATTTATACAAATTATATACTAATATATAATTTGTTAACAGGTGTAGTTGATCAAGCTTTTATGGGAATAACGGCATCAATAGGAAATTATATAATAGAAAAGGAAAATAAAGATACATATTGCGTTTGGAAAGAAATGTATATTATAATTGTTTTTATTACTACTATATTTTGTTTTTTATTTTACAAATTAGCAACGCCTTTTGTTTCAGTTGTATTTGGAAAAGAGTATATACTTTCTAATATTATAGTATTGGGAATAGCATTTAACATAATGTTTAAAATTGTAAAAGCTCCTATAGATAAATTTAAAGAAGCTTATGGAATCTTTTGGGATACAAAAGCTCCAGTAATTGAAGCAATAATCAATTTTGTTTTTTCTGTTATTTTAGGAAAACAAATAGGAATATTAGGTGTGGTATTAGGAACAATTATAAGTAACATATTTATTACTATAATATGGAAACCATATGTACTTTTCAAATATGGTTTCAAGAAAAATTATATTGAGTATTACAAAGTAAACATACCATATATTTTAATTGCAATAGTTGCAATAATATTATCAAATATATTGATTAGTATTGTTAATATATCACAAGAAATTGATATAATTGGATTAATAAAAATGTTTATAATTTATGGAATAATATCAGTTCTGATTATTACTATATGTTTTTGTCTAGACAAAGATTTTAGAACAACGATTTGTAAATATTTTGAGGTTATAAAAAATGTAGTTGAAAAAAAGTTAAAGAAAAATTAATATAATATTGATAAAAGACAAACTATATAAATATTTAATTTTCCAACAGAAAAATAAAAGATTATAAAATGGGGCTATAAAAAGTCCCTTTTTTGAGATTTATAAAACTTTTTCTTCTAAGATTTCAATACGTATGTCGTGGTTTTCGATTTTTGAATCATGATGATCCATTTTTTGTGTCATAGATTTTAGAGTATCCTGAATCATAGCTACATATTCTAATAACATGTCAACTTTTCGACCTAATTCATATTCCATAACAGTTACAGTGTTTCCTAATGAATCAATTTTTTCTGAATGAATATCTAAAGTTTTTTCATGTTTATTTAGTATTTTAGTATGTTCGTTTAATGTTTTAGTATGCTCATTTAGTATTTTAGT